>JAKSCP010000193.1 GCA_022360535.1 Pseudomonadales bacterium
CCTCAAACCACGCAAATTGTGGGTGATTTTTGAGCTGGTTGCGTCAGTTTGCATTCCGCAATGGTCACTTATAACTTCAGCTCTTTCCGTAAATTCCCAAGTCGTGATTTCAATTCCTTTTTCGAAAGCCTGATCTCCGTCTTCTCCGGAAGCGGCAATGGTGCATCAACAGAAAGTTCTTCTCCCCGCATCACTTGCCGACACAACCTGGTGTAGTGATGCTCGAATACTGGCAATGCAACTTGTTCACTTTCATTAGCTAACAAATACCAGTCGGATGCCTTCCCCGCCAGGTATACAGCAGGATGGCTCCACTGTTGATTGGTTTTTGGAGACGGCGCTGTACAGGCTTCAATATAAGCGCTGCGTACGTCTGGCAGACCAAACAGTTCGGTCCCCTTTTCACAAGCTTCGATCATCGCGGCGATAGTTGGCAGATATTGCTGTGAGCGAATCAGTCGCTCTCCCGCTTGCAAAATAATCTCCACGGGATAAGCACTGAGGCTCTGTAACCAAAATTTCTTCGCGATAATCAAATCTTGTTCGGTCGCGAACGCCTTGTGGTACTGATTGTGATACGCGAACTGAAACTCGATGAAGAGTTTAGTGATGGCATCGGTATGGTCCATGCCGGCTTGTGAACCAGCTCCTGAATCGTAGTCCGTTGCCGTAGGTTCGCTTATCCTAGTCTGCCCAGCTTCTGTCAGCGAGTTGTTCGAGCCTTGCTCTAACCTTTTCTTCTGCTGATCCAGCAATGGCTTGATCTTCTGCATTACTATTGCCTCGGGTTTGAAGGTCCTTCAGCCTTCGCGCCCAGTCCATTTTGATAAATTGTAGAAAAACTGTGTTCCATGAAGCCTTGGCTTGTCGGCTATCTCTCCAGTACATGACAAATTCGGGTACTCGAGCCCGTGCATAATCCTCGTCGATCTCCGCCAGTTGCAGAATTTCATAACACTCGCTACTAGGCTGCCAGTTCTCCGGAATTGGCCGCGGTGTATCGTCCACTCCAAATGATGCGGTAAATTTTGCCCATTGCCGCCGGATGTGTTCGATAAACTTTGTGTTCCATGCTCCATGCACGACACCTCGCTCTCGCCAATACAACACGAATTCCGGGACAGCGTCTTCGATAAAGCTTCGGCTGATACCCGATCGCTCAAGGATCTCAGTCGCATCTTGATTGGGGTGCCATTCAGGGGACATTGTGCTCGCGAGCTCATAGGCCCCACGACGAGTTTGTTCCTGGCGCCACTCCTTAAGCACGTGTTTGTAAAACGCATTGCCCCAGGAAAACCTGGATTGCCCCCTGTCACGCCAATAGGCGACAAATTCGGGAATCAGCGACTTGATGAAATCAACGGGTATCGAATGCTGCTTGCAGAGTCGAATCCAATTATCGTCTGGCTGCCAATCCAGGGGGATAAGATTACTTGTTCGATTGCTGCTACTGGCAAGATCTGTCACCGCTGCAAGTTTCTGAGATTTCCGCTCACCGCTTGGCTGTTCAGACCCGTCCTCAATGGAAACCGAAGATGTGGATGGTAAAGACTTGGCTCCCACCACGCCTTCCTTTGCATTGACATCAATCGCAATCCAATAGTTGCTGTCCACCGGACCCTGTTCTACCAGGACAATACCCAATGCCTGTAGACTATTGCGGACCCGGTGGATATCCGCAGCCACCCAAAACGGTAAGTAGGTCACCAGTTCTTTGTCTTCCAGTTGAATCCAACGCGTCCTGGAATTACCCGGCCGACTCACTCCTCGGTGTTTGATAAGCTCGGAAAGTGTTTGCAACAGTACCGCTTCTTCCAGGCCAATAGTGGCGGCTAAGGTAGGTGAGATGACTATTGGGTGCTCTGGCAGCAAGATCGTTTCAACACAAGGCAAGTTTTAATTGGGAAGTGGGATGAAATCTAATGTTCCACCCCGAAAGTCTATCCTCCCGCAATCCTAGCATAGGACAAAACACCAACCCACAGATTCATTGAGCAGTAAACCGGGAGCGCTGTAAACTGGTCCCATAGTCATTCAATGCACCGATAGTTAACCGTGTATCCACAATTTATCCAACGCTTCCTTGACACTGAAAGGCTGCCAGAGTCTTACGCAGAAGATGCGAGGCAGTGGTTCCTGCCTCTGGTTGAAGAGCTAACAACAACTCTCTCTGGCCACGAGACCCGACCCTTGTTGTTGGGTATAAGCGGCGCCCAGGGTACCGGGAAATCCACACTATCCAAGCTCATCGTCGCAGCGATGGAAGACGCGAATCTTCGTTCACTGTGCCTCTCTATTGATGACTTCTATCTCGGTCAGGCAGAGCGGCAACAGCTCGCCGAATCTATCCATCCTCTGCTCAGAACACGAGGCGTGCCCGGGACCCACGATGCAGGACTATTGCGATCCACCCTCAATCAGTTAAAAACAGCCAGTACTGGAGCTCGTATCGCCTTACCGCGCTTCAACAAAGCCACAGATGACAGGATGCCATCGGGGGAAATTGACCTCCGCGACGGTACGCTCGATTTAGTCATTCTGGAGGGCTGGTTTGTAGGTGCCACAGCACAAGACTCTCTCCAACTTAAGAAACCCCTCAATGAGCTGGAGAGGAATGAGGACGCAAACGGGACGTGGCGCCATTATGTTAATGCAAGTTTACAGAGGGACTACCACCCCATCTTTCAGTTACTGGATCAGCTGATAGTGCTGCGAGCGCCTTCCTTCGAGCAAGTCTATGAGTGGCGAGGGCTGCAGGAAGAGAAACTGCGACAAGTCAGCGATCCTGCAGCAGCCGGGATTATGGACGGTAAGCAATTGCAACGCTTCATTCAGCACTATGAACGCCTGACTCGCCATTGCCTCGACACACTACCCACACAGGCTGATAGTGTTTTCGAACTAAACTCAGAGCATCGGGTTATCGCGCGCAAAGATAATCACTAACGGCTGGTTTTTTCCGCCAGTCACCGACGATCTAACTTCTAGCCCGCGGGTCAGTTTTGTTGTGCTGGCGTTGCGAGCGCAGGCTTGCGGGTGAACAATGGTTGAATCCACACCCGTGCAACCAGACCTACCAACAGTACCGCAGCCAACTGGCGCCACAGCGGATAGGCCTCACCATGCTCGGCCATGGAAAGCTGCAGAGGCCACTCGAACGCAGCATACATGGAGTTCAATACCAGTCCGCTGGCGATTGCGGTGCCGATAACACCAATCAGATAAGCCACCAGTGACTTCGTGCCCAGTTGCTCGCGAATCACTCCCATAGTGGCAATATTGGTAGCAGGGCCGGTGAGCATAAAGACCAGAGCTGCACCTGGGGAGATTCCAGCGAAGAGCAAACTGGCAGCCACTGGCGTTGAGGCGGTTGCACAGATATACATGGGTAAGCCAACAATTACCATGATGACCATGGCCATCACACCGTCCCCCCATTGCAGGAAGAACGACTGGGGAACTACAGCGGTAATAACTGTTGCTGCCGCCAGGCCTATCGCCAACCATTTAGCAGTGTCAGAGATCATCCTGCCATAGCCATACTTAACCGCTTCAACAAAACGCTGCGTTAAGGGAAGACTGATTGTGGAATCCACCTCGCTTTCCGATTTACAACAACTCTTCGTGGCTTCTTCGACAGTCGCCACTTCATCCTTGTCGAAACTGTTAACCAGCACGCCCGCGACAACAGCACTAAGCAGCGCCCCAATCGGCCGCATCAAGGCGAAGATTGGACCCAGGACAGCGTAGGAAAAGGAAATTGAATCAACACCTGTTTCCGGAGTCGCCACCAAAAAGGAAGATGTGGCACCTTTTGAAGCACCAGCTTTGCGAATCGCCAGTGCCGTGGGGATCACTCCACAGGAGCAGAGCGGTAGTGGTGCTCCAATAAATGCACCTTTCACGAGTGACAAAAAGCCTGGTTCAGAAAGTTGTTTCTCG
>JAKSCP010000103.1 GCA_022360535.1 Pseudomonadales bacterium
CCCTTCAGATGCAACAGTATCTGCACTACAAGGTGGATTGGTGGTAGAGCCAGCTCAGGACTTTGTCCCACTCTGTCATGGTTGGGTGCTTGTTGGGGATTTTATTCGAAATCGTGTGGTTGAGCGCAATGTTATCAGCGGTGAAACCGGTGCGACTTACCCATTTAATACAGCACCAGACCAGTTCACTCTGGATCGGGCGAATAATCGAGTCTATATGACGGTGTTCCCGGAATCTGAACGTCTTTACTATCTTGATTTGGTGACTGGTGATATTGAGTTTAATCAGGTATCAGCCACAGTTTCCGCACCCGCGACTGACGACCCTGATGAGGCGTTAGCTACCTACACATATGGTTTCGCGTTAAGAGATATTGCCTTGGGCGAAGACGGTGATGTGTTTGCGATCATGTTCGACGGTGAAGGATTTGATCCTGAGAACAACATCCCATTTTCTGATACTGGTCTTTGGCTAGGCTGGATGCAGCCTGATGCCACCATAAATCTGGCTGTAACTCTGGAAGAACCAATTCGCATTGAATATGACCCTGTGCTAAATCATTTGTTTTTGGCAACTGCATCAAATCTGGCGACGTTTAATTTCATAGAAGAGGGGCCAACTGCGCCAACTTTGGAGTTTGTTGTTGGCACAGATGTAGCAGTTGGTGCCGGTTGTACGGATTTTGATATCTCCCCAGATGGGACTCGTCTGGCATACGCGTGCCCAAATGGAAACTATCCAGAGCCTGACTTCAGTATCGCTGATATGGATCCTGAGAATTATTTCAACAACGATGGCGCGTGGTTTTTCGGAACCTCCCCGGTGAGTGCAACGTTCAATGCCGATGGCACACTGTTAATCGGCACTGACAATGACAGGCTCTATGTATTCGATGTGAAAACTCACTTGATACTCGAGGATTTTGAGCTTGGATTGTTAGACGGTGAATCTATCAGGAAGGTCAGAATCTCGGAAGATGGGGATTTGATTTACATCTTCCTCAATAATGAAAACCGAGCAAGCAACAGTAAGTTTTACTGGATGCCCATGCCCGACTTGCAAGGCACCCCGCTGTAGTTAATTCTTATTGCAGCGGTTCTTCTTCATCTTTGTCCACAGGATAGAAAGGCTCGCCTGCTATGCTGTGTTTTTCCGTCGCCCAATCCCCGAAATCGATAAGCTGGCAGCGCTGACTGCAGAATGGCCGAAATTCATTGTCTTCAGACCATTGCACTGCCTTCTGACAGGTAGGGCAATTAACGGACTTTGTGGTTGATTTATTCATCATGGGATTGCGCCAACGCTAAATACTGAGCGTGTAACTCTTTTATTCGCGCACTCAAGGTCTGCAGTGGAAGCTCATTATCCAGTATGTCATCAGCGGCTTCCAGACGCTGTTTGCGAGGCAACTGCGACTGGATGATGGCTTCAATGGTTGCGCGAGGGCTGCTGTCGCGTTCCATCGTGCGCGTTAATTGCGTCGACTCCAGGACGTCGACTACCAGCACTCTGTGGACGAAATCAGCCTGCGTAGTTTCCAGAAGTAGTGGTGACTCCAGGATACAGTATTCCGACTGGCTGGTTGCGACGCGCTGTTGAATTCGTTCTGCAATTAATGGGTGTAAGAGCGATTCCAGCCACTCTCGCGCTTCGTGATCGGCGAATACGATTTCTCTCAACGCTTTGCGATTCAACTCTCCATTAGAGTCAACGATGTCCGCTCCAAAGTGTTCAGAGATTTCATTGAGTGCAGTGCTTCCTGGCTCCACAACTTCCCGGGCGATTTGGTCAGCATCAATAACCTGCACGTCTAGCTTCGCAAATTCTTTGGCGACTGTGGATTTACCGCTGCCAATACCACCGGTGAGCCCAACTACAAACATAGGACAGGATACGCGTTAGAGCAGGAGAGTGTGAACACTATCCCAACATGGTGTTGATGTATAGTTCGTTTAACTGCGAACCCCATATCAGCATGATGAAGCCCGCACCAGCCAGATAAGGCCCAAAAGGCATGGGAGCAGCACGATCTCTTCCCGCCACCACTATCATCAGAATGCCATAGACCGCCCCAACCAGGGATGACAGTATGATAATTGGCAGCAGACTCTGCCATCCCATCCAGGCTCCAAGCGCGGCTAGCAACTTGAAATCACCATAGCCCATGCCTTCTTTTCCCGTCAGCAGTTTGAACAGCCAGTAAAACCCCCAAAGGGATAAGTAGCCTGCTATCGCCCCAATGACGGCATCGTACAATGTGACATCGAAGCCAAGATCAATTGCGTTCACCAGCAGACCCATCCATAACAATGGAATGGTGATGTCATCAGGAAGTAATTGGTGATCGAAATCGATGAGTGTCAGGACGACCAAACACCAGGTAAGGAGTAACAGGGCAAGCGTTAGCCAGGTAGCACCAAAACTGTAAGCGACTAGCCCGGACAACAATCCATTAACGAATTCAACGCTCGGATAGCGCAGGGAAATTTTGCTTTTGCAAGCGGAACACTTACCTCCCAATATGAGGTAGCTGATTACGGGAATGTTTTCCCATGGCCTGATTCGATGGCCACAGTGAGGGCAGTGGGACTCTGGTTTGGCCAGGTTAAATGTCTCGAACTTGGCCGAACTCTCATTTGCGTCTGGTGTTTCATTGTTGATCTCAAGAAACTCACAGCACTGCGACTTCCAATCTCTCTGCAGCATGATTGGCAAACGATAAACCACGACATTGAGAAAACTGCCGACAAGCAGACCGAGAACTACACAGACGGTAATTAAGAAGCCTGGGCTCAGGCTCAGAAGTTCAACTATTGCCACCGGGGAAGACTTTCAGTCGATTACATCACCGCGCCGAGCTGGAAGATTGGCAGATACATCGCAATCATGAGACCACCTACCAGGATACCCAGTACAGCCATGATCATCGGTTCCATCAATGCCGTAAGTCCATCAACAGCATTGTCTACTTCCGCTTCATAGTAGACGGCACATTTATCCAGCATGGAATCGAGAGCGCCTGATTCTTCACCAATCCCAACCATTTGCGTGATCATTACCGGAAAAAGCGTAGTGTTCTTGATGGCAAAATTCAGCTGTTGTCCCGTCGTGACGTCGTCTTTTATTTTGCGCGTCGCTGTTGCATACACTACGTTACCAGTGGCGCCTGCCACAGAGTCCAATGCATCAACGAGAGGTACGCCAGCAGAGAAGGTGGTTGCTAATGTGCGGGTAAAACGGGCGTAGCAAGAGCTATTCATGATTGGCCCGATAATGGGCATCTTGAGCGAGGTACGATCCAGAAAATTTCGAAACCCTTCGGAACGTAACTTGGCTTGTATGAATAAATAGCCACCGACTCCGGCTCCAATCACGGCTTTCCACCAATGTGCTATAGCCAGGTCAGAAAGATTGAGAACAA
>JAKSCP010000120.1 GCA_022360535.1 Pseudomonadales bacterium
GGGCACCAGTGCAGAAATTGCCTGTGTTCGCTGGCCAGGGTTGACCGTACTCACGACGCCGTCACCATAGGCAGTTTGCACCCAGGGTGTTATGCGCAGCACCGCAACTGCGATGACCAACAATAGCAACAACAGAAAGGTGATCACGCGATCAGCGCGTGGCACTTTTAACGCATCAAGGGTCGTGATATGGGTGAGGTATCGGGTTTCTATCGTGTTCATGCAGCGACAGTCCCCGTTTTATCAGCAGGAGAAATGACCACGCCTTCAGAGCCATTGCCAGGGACCGTGGAGTTCAATTGCAATACCCCATCAAACTGATCAGCCATCGGCTGGTTAGTAAAGTACAATACACTGAAGTCCTGCTTCTCAAGGGTTTCAATAACCCTGACCCTTGAAGCCTTTGGTAAATTGTCGATATCCTGGTTCAACACAATAACTTTTGGTTGCGCCAAAATAGCCGCAGTCAACTTCAGCAAGAGAAAATCCGCCGGCATTAAAGGTGCGCCCAATGTGGACAGGCGTGTATCCAGCTTGTCAGGAAGATTCTGAATCTGATCGCTGAGTCCCAGTTGATCAAGGATGCTGGTCGCCATCGCGGCGGTCGCTTCAGGCGCAGCCATCAATAAGTATTCTCTGATCGTACATTCGATGATCAATGAACGATCGACGAAAAATACATCATGTCTAAGACCGTAAATGTCATATTCACTTAATTCTCGATTACCAAGCCGCAACCAACCACGATCGGGTAAAGCCTGTAGTTTGAGTAGCTTGGTAAAACCGCGCTGAATCCAGCCGCGCTCACAGGTAACGAAGGCCTTGGCCCCTGCTTCCAAAGTGAAATCGAGAGAGACTTTATGCTCCTGCCGTGAGTACTGAAGATCCTGGCAATGCAAGCTGCCGTCCGATGGCGCCATCAACGGGTTCTTTTCCAGGTTTTCCTGAGGCAATTCCAGAATCTGGCCGAGTTTGTCCGCTGCACCATATAACTCGTAATACATTTTCAGATAGTTGGTGAACTGGGTCAGGCCAAAGAATACAGCGAACATGATTAGCTCCGCTGCGACCAACTGGCCAATGGACAATTCGCCCTGAATCACAAGCCACCCACCAAGCCCCAGTAAGGAGGCACTGGCGAGGGCGTAGATGAATAGAAACCCTATGACCTGGGAAAACGTAAACCGGAAATGGCTACGGTGAGCGTCGACATAGCTAGAGATTCTGGCTTCACTGGTTGCACCCGCGAAATCCAGGTGGCGACCAGATTGAAAAAATTCATGGGCGGCAGAAAGACTGCTGAGCCACTTTGCGGTTTCGTATTTCGCGTGTGACAACCTCAGCGCGGTAAGCTTGGCGCCGCGACTGAACAGAATCCAGATCAGGTAGATAAGCACCAGGATAACCAGATTGAACGCGAACAACATCGGATGATAGAACGACACCAGTGTGAACCCGACTGCTAATTGCAAAAGCAGTGCAAATCCATCAACCACTAATGCTGGAATGTTCTTCTGCAGGGTCATGATGTCGAAGTAACGTTGCGCAAGGGTAAAGTTGCGTCTCCCTTCAAACACGGTATGTGGTGCCATCAAGGTGTTTAGACTGAGCTTGGCGCACAATCGCGCATAGACACGCCGCTCATAGAGCTCCATGACCCGAGTGCGCATGGCAGTAAGAAAGCCCGCCAACAGCAACATGACGAGCAGGACTGAGGACAGAATAAAAATCGCCCGTGCCGATGCGATGTTGGCGACGGTATTGATCAATGTCTGGACGGCAATAGGTACAGAGAGCGTCAGCAAGCTGATCAGCACTCCATAAATGACAGCGACGCGAATGAAGCCCTTCTCCGGCTGGATTAGCTCGCTAAGAATACGTCTTGCCCGTTGTAAATCAGACTTGGCGTTGTCCATCAAATAAATTCCCAAGCATAAAAAAAGTCCAGTCGCTGGAGCCCGAAACACAAAGGTCAGGGGCCCCTGCAATTAGACGATCATCATTTTACTCGAATTTACATGGAGGATAATCAGTTCTAACCGAAGTATAGATTCGGAAAATTTGAATAACCAAAAGCGATCGATTTGGCTAATTTCAACGTTGATCGAAACAAGCGCTAAGCAGCGATTCATCAAGGGTTTGAAGATGATTAGAGTAGTAATTAATGTCCTCTGCTGGTCTCTCTTGTTTGCGCTGATGCCCTCAGCGATGGCTTCCGATCCCGCGACAAACGAACTTGCTTCGTTAGCAGTGGAGGCGGTACCTGAACGGTTCGTGCTGAACCAATTCTGCCTGAACAGCAGTTGCCAACAGCTTTCAGCGACAGGCGAGTCAGACCAGGATGCTTTGGCAGATTACGAAGCTAAGGTTCTGGCTAGCCAGCAGCTGAAGCAACATCTGGAAGATCTTCGTTCAATAGAAGGATCTTATGGAAACTCATTGATTGAAGCGCATCGGCAATATGGTCAGCTTCTCCTCGAGCTGGAATTGCACGAAGCGGCAGCTTTGGAGTTCGAACAGGCCTGGCACATCAGCCGGGTGAACCACGGGCTCTACAGCGAAGAACAACTACCTCACCTGAACCACATGATTGAGGCTTACGCCGAGCTGAAACGTTGGGAAGAGGTCCATGACCTGCATCAGCTGGGGTTCCTCGTCGGAAGTCGAATTTATCCGCCAGATGATCTTCGCTATGTGCTGGCGGCAGAGCTCTATACAGCATGGCAATGGGAAGCGCTTACTCAAAACAAGCTTGCTGCAAATTCGCTGGGGGTTATTCAATCAGCCAGAGAGTTAAGTGTGCTCTACGAGACCATCCTGGATCGGATTGATGAGGCGGCCCGAGGCCCGTCCCTGTCATCACTGAATCTCATATTAGGTAAAGCGCGCACCGACCTTGCGATTGCACAAAGCGTCGTGAGATTGCGGCACTACGGTGGGCAGTTTGCAGATCCACAATGTCGGAATGATGGTTATCATCAACGCAGGCGCAATGTAGGCTGCCGCCCTCCAACCCTGGTTAGTTTTGGGCCTGCTGACTTCATGCAGTCACCGGGCACCTACTCCCTGGCAGGTCTCTACATCAGGCAAGTAGACGATGCCATTTTAAGACTCGAAGAAATTCTTAGGCTGGAGACAGAGATCGAGAAAGGGGAGCGTGCCTGGATCGAGACTCTGGTCACCATGCTGAGAGCAGAATCTGACTCCCTGTTAAGGTCCAGTCGTCCGAGATAAATCTGCAGCCCACTTATCAACCCAATTAGGCTGATCTGGCAACAGCTCAGATATTTCGAACAATGAATGCGATTTTCCTGATTGTCCGTATCAGGTGGTAGGCCTAGTATTCTGCGGAAATTGGAGGAGCCCCCATTGGCAAAAATCACGATAGAAAACTCAGGCGATCACCCACAGGAAACAGTGATCCGCAACAAACTCAGCTTACTACTGGCGTCTACCCTCAGTGGACTAACTTCAGTGCATGTTAGCCTGCGACCCAAATCCAGTGTCCTTAATGAAACGATTAACTATCGTTGCGAAGTGGAGGGGGTGTATGCCAACTCGAAAAGATTTATCGCTGCCAGTGAACATCCTCGTGCTCTGCAAGCCATCGAGGGTGCAGCACAAAGGCTGCGACGTTCGATTATGAGAGATCGCCAGTTCGGTTAACTCTAATGCGTGTAACAGAGAATCTTAGTTACGCTTCGTTAAACAGGTTGTCTCTGGCGTTTTCGATAATGTTTAGCACTACCGGGTGCTTCAGTCGCCTTTCCGGTGAAATCGCATAGTAATTTTCAATAACTTCCGGCACCTCACCGATAGCTTTAGCGCCGTACATTAATTGTATCTCTTCTGCTATCGCACTCGGGCTTGGAAACAAACCAAGGCCCTCTTCACCAAACGCTTTCATTAGCGCGCTGTCATCGAATTCAGCCACCGTCTGCGGTGACAACTCCAGACTGTCCATCCATTCCTCCAATGCCCGTCGCATTGGGTTGCTGGCTGATGGCAGCAGCAGTGGCGCGTCGTTCAGGGATTCCGGGAAATTTTTCTCATAGCGTCTGGCCATACTGCGTTTGACGAACATCGTTGTGCCGCTTTGGCCAATTAAATGGGTGAATGCTTTGACGTTGAGACCGGCAGAAATCCCATGGTCTGAAATGATCATATCCAGCTGGTGCACAGCAAGTTTGCCGAGTAGTTCTTCGAAGTCGCCTTCTACGCAAACCAGTCGGACTCCATTGTCCTCAGCGAGTGCTGGCTGCAAAATCCGCATGGCGATGAGTTTTGGGATTGAGTTGACGATGCCCACTCGCAGGTTTGCTGGCATGCCGGCGCTACCCGTCTTGAGTCGTGCGCTCAGCTCAGCGCCTAAAGAAAAGATTTCATCTGCGTATTGAAAAACCAGATGACCAGCCTCGGTGAGAACCAGCCCACGGCCAACTCGTGTAAACAAGGCGTCGCCAACGGATTCTTCCAGCAGTTTCAGTTGCCCACTAATGGTCTGCGGGGTCAGATGTAAGACCTCTGAGGCCTTTGTGATACTGCCTTCCCGAGCAACCGCCCAGAAGTATTGAAGGTGGCTGTAATTCAAATGTCGCATCGTATTCTCAATGTAATCTAATCGGTTGCGCTATGTGGCAACGGACTATCCTGTTAGCTACGGATATTACGTGCTGAAAGCTTAACAGGATTGATTAATTCGAATAATACGATAAATCTGACAAATTAGTCCTGTTTTCTCGAAGTATATTCGGTGAGGCAAAAAAAACCTGGAATCCAGTTCCAGGTTTGGGAAGGAGCAACTAAAGGGGAGAGTTGCATGAATTTAGTGTCTTGAAAACAAAGGGTGCTTGGGAATTCGTCAAAACCGTAATTCTTAACCGGTTTGCGATTCACTTTGCTCTCAAGACGGTGTTTAGTGTGCCTAAACTGCTGGCAATAAAAAATCAGCTTTTTCGACCAGGATATTTCGGATTTATCGAAGTGAAAGCGCGTGTCTAAACCGTGATTCCAGCGGTTCAATCGTAGAAAGACGGTGCCAGGTTCAGCGAGTTTGCCAGTTCCAGATTGTGCTCTATCCAGAATGTGGCATCGGTCTCTTCGATGAGGGCTTCTACCTTGGCGATAGACTGCAGGCTCTGGTCCCGGTCGGTGTTAAACGTAGGCACTCTCCCTAACACGCGACTCATTGCGAAGTGGTATAAATCGCCGGAAAGAATCAAGGTGCCCAGGTTATCCAGTTCCAGTTTCAGCACCTGGTGCCCGGGGGTATGACCTGGGGCCGATATGATCATGACGCTGCCATCGCCGAATATGTCGTGATCGCCATCAAGAATAACTTTCTCAGAGTCATTTAACTGATCATACAGAGCAGGTCGAAACACCGGATTCGTCTCCGGATGCTCAAAGGCCGCCTCATACTCCGTTTGCTGGATCAGTAAGGTGGAGTTACTAAACACATTAGCGGCGCCAACGTGATCGTAGTGAAAGTGAGAGAACGAAACGAGGTCGATATCAGAAGGCGAAACATCCATGCCCTCAAGTTGATCGACTATGGATACTTCATACCAGCCAGTCGCCTCTTCTGTGCGCGGGCCTACCATGTCGAGTGGTAACCCGGCATCCCACAGCAGTCTGCCTGCTTCATGCTCAATCAGATAACAAGGAACAAACAGCTCCCGCACCGGGGTTTCTGAGTTGTCCAATCCGAAAAAACTGATGTTATCAAAACTGAGATGGCCACAGTCGAAGACGTATAGCTTCGGGCCAGCCTGGGCCGATAAACCAAGGCTTAAGAGCATCAATAGTGCGCAGCAATTCTTCATCACAACACCTCCTATTCTGGTGGGAGGCGACCAAAATAACAGGCTTTGCTGTTTGCGCACAAATGCTCCTGATACTCAGGAGAGTGCGTTGGTAAGTTGCTGCTACTGGCTATCCGATACGCTTAATACGATTAAGTCGCCGAAAACTACCGGGCTATCCCGCAGCAGGGTGAGTTGTAATTCGTAGACTTGATTGTTGAACAGGAGTCTGGGAATGGTAAGCACATTCTCGCTGGATAGCATTGCGGAGGTAGCAGTGCTTTGAACGTTGTCTGTGTAGAGGAAACTTTCGAGTAAGGTGAGTTCAGAAGTGTCGGCATTCACCGTGAAAGAGACATTTGCCACGCCAATCTCCGGGACATCCACAACCGGCAAATTCAGCACGCCCGTGTCCTGACTGTAACTAGCATTCACTGGCACAGAAACGAACGCGGAAAGCCCGTCAGAGTTTCTCGGAGAGGCAGGTTGTATCTGCCCACCAAAGCCTATGGATTGATCGCCATTGAGTGGCAACTGGCTGCTAGTGATGATGACGACAGAGGTGCCTCCGGCGAAATCCAATAGCCCACCTGCGGTGGAAATGAAGCCCTCCGGGATGATCTGATCAGCTTCTAATCCGGTGATATCCACGAAAGCCTGAGTCGCAAACAATACGCTGGTATTGATGGATTCAATCAGCGCATCACTACCAAGTGGCACACTACCAATCAAATTGTTATCGCGATCGAAACTGGTCAGCGACACATTTGGCAGATCGCTCTGTACATCAGCAGGGCTCAACAGCTCGATATATTGCACGTCGCCATCTGCGTTACTGAAGATCTCGAAAATTGACCATTGCTCAACAGCGGCTCGTGAAGCGGATGCGAGACTTAACATCGACATTGCCATCGCAAAGACTTTCATGGGAGATAAGGAATTCAATTTGGCCTCTTTCACTATTTAAGAACTGGTGAATGACTAGACCATCCCGGCAGGTGAAAGCTTTCAGCGATTGCCTGGTTACAGCTGGGAGTTCTGATATGGGCGGGGAGGGGTAGGGCGAGTCCGTGAACAGAAAGGGCTCAAAGTAAAAATACAGTGCTGAATTTTTACTTTGAACTCTTAGATTCGTAACGCTTGTTCCTGGAACTGGCATTCAGCTCGCGGAACTGTGCCATCTTTTCCTTTATGCGGCTCTCCAGACCGCTCTCCCGCGGAAAATAGAATTGTTCGTCTTTGATCGATTCCGGCAAATAGTTTTCACCGGCCGCGAAGGCGTTATCTTCGTCGTGCGCATAGCGGTACTCTGCGCCGTAACCCAAATCCTTGCCCAATGAGGTGCTTGCGTTCCTCAGGTGCAATGGCACTTCCAGGCTACCGTGTTCCGCCACCGCCTTGCGGGCCAGGCCAAAAGCCTCGTAAACCGCATTGCTCTTTGGGGCGCTGGCCAGGTACACGGCCGCCTGGGCCAGCGCCAGATCACCTTCCGGGCTGCCGAGTCTGGTATAGGTATCCCAACAATCCAGAGTCACCTGCAGGGCGCGGGGATCAGCCAATCCGATGTCCTCGTTGGCCATGCGAGTCAGGCGTCTGGCGATGTAAATCGGATCGCAACCACCATCCAGCATACGCGTCAGCCAATATAATGCTGCGTCCGGAGAAGAACCGCGAACCGATTTATGCAATGCAGAGATCTGCTCATAAAAACTATCACCACCTTTATCGAAACGACGGTAACTCTCTTCGACAACCTGAGCGATATGTTCGTTCACTACCACC
>JAKSCP010000099.1 GCA_022360535.1 Pseudomonadales bacterium
CACGTCGTTCTCATCCAATGCCAGTTCCAATGACGCTAACTGGGTTTGCTGGCCCAACTGCCTGGCAATGATCTGATCAATAGATGTGGATGCCTGAAGGTCCGACTCGACTCGTTTTGGAATTGCACCAGTGAGGAAACGGGTGGAGGCACTGGCGTGAACACCGGCGTTACTCTGTGGGCCGTTGAGTCCGCTTATCAGCAGCATGCGATCGCGATAGGCCTCCATCGGCTTCAAAATACGGGTAATTTCAAAATCAGCGCCGTCTTTCTCCGGAGTCCAGGCTTTCATGGCCATACCATTAGGCACATAAACCACACCCAGGCGTTTGGTTGGCTGTGTCGTTAAGGCATGGGATGACAGCGCGGGCACCATGCTGTCCAGGATCGGCAGCGCCAGACTGGCTCCCAACCCCCGTAGCATTGTCCGTCGGGAAAGGGTCTTCTTCGTTATGATCATAACTCGGTTCTCCGCATCTGAAATGGAGCACTTTCGATTACACCCAAAATAACTGAGGACCAGCTGTAATTTTCCTCTTTGGCTTCACGTACGATCGATCGCACTGTTGGCATATCGTAAAACTCAACACCACGCCCTAAGGCGTAGGTCAGTAGTTTTTCCGTCACCGTGCCGACAAAGTCGTCGGGTCGGTCCAGTAATAGCTGTTGCAGGCCACTACGACCATCAAAGGCAGCACCATCCGGCAGCAAGCCGGAAGCATCCACATCTACGCCGGCGAAGCGGTTACGCCATTTACCAACCGCATCATAGTTCTCAAGTGAGAATCCGATGGGATCCATAGCGGCATGGCAGACCCGACAGGCCGGATTCTCTCGATGCTGGGCCATGGCTTCACGCATAGTGAGCTGTCTGCCGTCTGCGCTCGATTCTTCCAGAGCTGGTACATTTGGCGGAGGCTCAGGGGGCGGTGAGCCTAACAGGTTTTCCAACACAAACTTGCCACGCAGCACTACTGAGGTGCGATTAGGATAGGAGGTCACCGTCATTAAACTCCCGTGTCCCAACAAGCCGCCTCGCTGCGAACCATCGAGGGTCACTTTGCGGAAATGATTGCCGTAGATGCCGGGAATGCCGTAGTGATCCGCAAGCCGCTCGTTAACATAGGTATAGTCCGCACTCAACAGGTCGAGCAGACTGTGATCGGCGCGAATTTGATCTTCAATAAATAACTCGGTCTCGCGCTTGAATGCTTCGCGCAGGTTTTCGTCAAATTCAGGAAACGCAGATGGCAGTGGGTAATGTGTATCGAGATTTCTTAAGTACAGCCATTGTCCGACAAAATTGTTGATGAAGGCATCGGCTCGACTGTCTGCCATCATGCGTGCGACTTGCGCTTCCAGAACTGAACTGTCGCGAAGAGTGCCGTCTGCTGCCAGTGCCAACAGCTCATCGTCGGGCGCACTACTCCAAAGGAAAAACGAGAGGCGCGAGGCCAATTCCACATCGCTTATTTGATAACTGCCACCCGCTTCTACCTGCTCTGGATCCTGCTGAATCCGAAACAGGAAATCAGGGGCCACCAGCACCCGCTCGAGGGCGAACTGAATCCCGGCATCAAACCCACCTTCGCGCCGTCCCTGCTCATAAAAACCAAGTAGCTCCTGAATATCGCTTTCCAAAACGGGGCGTCGATAGGCACGCCGCGCTAAATTTTCAACAATCTCTCGAGCACATGCCGGCTCTGCATCCGCGCTACTCGGATGACAACTAAAAAGTCGTTGTCGGCTTGGAGTATCGCCTGGCCCTATAACCGACAAAGGCCCTTCGACGGAAATACTGCCAACACTTGGGTTAGCATCAGGCAATTCTGTCACTGCCAGATGGTAGCCAAACAAACGCGGTTGTAAGATGCCTTCGGGCTCCCACATTTCGCGCGGAAAAGTTGCTCCAATAACCCGAGGACCGGCATCAATTTCCAACTCCAGTTCGAAACCTTCTTCGGCGAAGGCCATCATGAACTCTTCCCAGTCATCACTGCCGCGAATATTGCCAGCGTAACTATAGGGTGCCGGTGTGCCAGGTGCATCACCGCCGAAATTCACAATCTGCAGTAGCTGGCCATCGAGACTGATTTCCATCTCGTGGGGCTGGTCATAGCCCCTTACAAAATCCACATAATTGGTTTGCAGCTTGACGTTGATTTTGTAAGTGCCATCCACGGGGAAATTATGAGTAATCGCCGCACCACCGCGGGAACCGAAAGGTAATTCATCGCTCAGGCGATCATCCTGAATTAGATTGAGAGGCACCTCATAAGTTTTGATCGCAGCGCCTCGAGGTGATGCGCCTACCGCCAGTTCTGCAATCTTGTGCGCAGCCGACACATAGCGCTCCATCAACACCGGTGATAACGCAAGCACCTCGGCGTTGTTATCAAACCCATGTTGATCCGGAGGGTCTGCTGGAATTAACTCGTCCACATCAATTTCCAGATGCAACAAGTCCCGAATGACATTGCGATACTCGATCTGGTTCAATCGATGGAA
>JAKSCP010000439.1 GCA_022360535.1 Pseudomonadales bacterium
GAAGTTTCCGGTATCGACCTGAAACTCGGTTACACCTGGGACAACGACTGGGGCCGCTTTGGCGTCGGTCTGGATTACACGCACGTACATGAGTACCTGGTGCAAGATATTCCAGGATTGGAGTTGGGCATCCAGGAAACAGGTCGTACCGACGCGGCCGGCACAGACGGTGAGCAGGCTATTGTACGTTCCGTCCCTGATAACCGAGGCAACATCCGGTTCAGCTGGTCACGTGACAATCACAGCGTAACTGTCTTCAATCGCCACATCGGTTCTTACGAAGTATTGGGTCACCAGGACTTTATCGAGAACCCACGTGAGAACGCTTTCGACATTGCGCTCGCTAAGCCGAAGATTGAGAGCTACGACACCTGGGACATTCAATACAACTACCGTCATGATTGGGCGAACGGCAACCTTGGTTCCACAGTCTTTACTGTCGGTGTTATTGATGCCCTGAATGCCAACTTGCCGCTGTTTCGACGAGCTGGTACAGGTGCAGCAAATTCATTTGATCGTTCAGTATTCGATGCCCGCGGACGCCGCTGGTACGCGAGAGCGCTTTGGCAGTTCTAACCGACTGATTCAAGCGAAAACAAAAACGGCGATGAGTGATCATCGCCGTTTTTTTATGCCTGCTGAAAGCATAGGAGCTACTCTTCTGACTTGCGCAATCGATCTTCGACTTTGCGCACGATGCCATCGATGGAATCTATCCCCTGTTCTGTTTCATCGTATTGATTGAACAGATTGATAGCACGCTCCGTGCGCCGACCGATTCCTAACAATCCCTCAAACAGGCTGTCTTCGCCTTTGAGTTGAAAGATGACATCAGCCAGAAATGCGAATATGGCAAAAAAACTGAGGAACAAATCGCGAGTAGCGTCTGCATAGAGCTTGAGTTGGAAAACCAGGAATCGTTTTATCTGTGACCACAGTCCACTGTGAATCAACATTTCGTCGGCAGATTTTTGAGGCATGAGATTCTCGTGCATTGTCAGATCTAGATAAATAAGAGTTTAAACCTGTGCGCAAGAAATTGAAGTGCCAAATAGCGCTCAATACCGGAAATCGGAAAAAAGGTTCGACCGCAGGCCCCGGGGATGAGACCCGCGGTCGAAACCAAGCGCAATCATCGACTCAGGAGAACATTTCGTTCTTATCCATTGGACGTCGCGCCGGTGAAGAAAGTTACAGCTTGGGAAATTCGTTTGATCGTGGATTCGATACCACTAAACTGAGCCAGGGGAAATAACCTAAACCCAAGGTGAATGCCTAAGGCGAAAAAAAGGCGAATAGATACCGACAGCGGCAGGCGCTATAGAAAGACGATACTGGCATACTGCGCTTCAGCTCTAGGATTCAGACTGCGGTTCAACAGAATCCTTAGCGCCAGGTATCACATCCAGTACTTCAAAAGACAGACCCGCATAGCTCTGTAACCTGCGATACAGGTCTTCGCCAAAAATGGCAGCCGGCGTCCAGATCCCGCCACCCTTGTCGCCCTTGTCCACGTCCCGGTGCAAGCTAATGGCAGCTTGTGCCAGCATTTTTGCGGTAGATCCATAGCCTGGATCGCGGTCACCGGTAACCTTCACTTTGATTTGATCATCATTTTCAGTACGCCCATGGATGCGGATATCGAAGAACCCCTTCTGCTGTTGTTCGGGAGTTGGCCCTTCGCCGGGCTTAGGCAAAAAGAATGTCGTCGCCAACCAGCGTAACGGCGGCAGCACCATCACCAAACCGATAAGGCCCATGCCCCGGGCCAATCGCTTGGCGCGCTTTTCACCCGCAGCGCCATCACCGGTCAGACTCGCCTCGAAATACTTGAACGGCAAACCATAGCCACCACCGAGCAACGCATTGCTGCGCAGAACAATGCGCACGTTGATACCCGCCATAATGAATGGGCCGGCCCAGGAATTGAATTCTTCGATGTACTCTGCCTTGCTGACATTGTGCTGACGGGCCTCATTGCCGTGCCCGGGCGGACACAGCGAGTAAAGATCTTTCAACTCTTCACGCAATGCCGGGTCTTTTGCGGCTTCTTTATAAAGATTGATTGCGCTGGCGACAGTGCCTCCTGACGCACCACCCTGCATTGCTTTAACTCCCATCTTCACTTCTGAGCAGGGGTTACCAAACTTTTCCAAAGCTTGCTCTTGTAGAAATTTAACCCCCAGATCGGAGGGAATGGAATCGAAGCCACAACAATGGACGATGCGCGCACCGCTTTCTTTCGCCGTGTCCTGGTAGGCAGCAATCATGCGTCGGATCCACTGCGATTCACCGGTTAAGTCACAGTAATCAGTTCCCGATTCGGCGCATGCCTTGACCAGAAGTTCTCCGTAAAGCGCATAAGGGCCAACCGTGGAAATGATAACCTCGGCCCGCTCGCAAAGGCCCTGCATGGCAGCTTCATCAAAAGAATCTGCGACGATGGTGGGAATGGACTCTGCCGCTGCACCCAAAGAGGATTTCAATTCCGTGAGTTTGGATTCTGATCTAGCGGCCATCACCCAGGTGAAATTGGGTTCGGTGTACTCATTAACTAAATAACGGCACAGAATTTGTCCGACGAAGCTGGTGGCTCCGTAGACGATCATGTCAAATTCTTTGTTTTTCATTGCTGTCTCAAACTGTTCTTTGCGGTCGGTTTTCCCGGGTGCGCAATGTTATCACTTAGCCACCTCTTCTGCCGCTCTCCCTGCTCACCTGATCGCAGCCAGGGTGCACAGAATAGCTGCCCACTGATCTAAATGGGTATACTGCCTGACAGTGATTTCTGAGGAGTCCAAACATGACAAGAACAATCCAACTCCTGATCTCAACCCTAACCTTAAGTTTGCTGGCAGCATGCGGAGACCAAAGCACTACCAGTTCAACTCCGGCCGAAACAACCCCTGACGCAACAGGCGGTACAGCACCACCCGCCAGCGCGACTGCCATCACAGGTACGGTTTCCAGTAACAACGGCCCCGAAGCCGGGGTATGGGTGATCGCTGAAACCGGAGAATTCGATACCTTCTTTGCCCGCATTGTCGCTACCGATGATGCGGGACGCTTTCTAATTCCCGACCTACCGGATGCCACCTACCAAGTTTGGGTGCGAGGATATGGCCTGGCTGATTCAGCCAAACAGTCGAGCATACCGGGCAGCAGTCTCGACATATCCGCCAGCCTGGCCGCGGACGACACCGAAGCAGCCCAGGTCTACCCCGCTGCCTACTGGTATTCGATGATGGATTTGCCGGACGCAAGCGAGCTGAGCAATATCGAAGGCGGTTTAAATGCTTATCTCACCTGGATGAAAAATATGGGCTGCGTTGGTTGTCATCAGTTAGGTCAACTCTCCACCCGCACCCTTCCAGAGGCCTTCAGCGACTTCGAAACTCATGAGCAAGCCTGGATGCGACGGGTACTCTCTGGCCAGGCCGGTCAGGGTATGTTTAATCAACTAAGCGGACTGCTGGATGGTGTGCCGTTCAAATATCTGGGTGACTGGACGCAACGTATTGCCGATGGCGAACTTCCTTTCGCGACACCTGATCGGCCCAGCGGCCTGGAACGCAATGTTGTGGTCACAGTACGCGATTGGTCAAACCCGAAAGCCTACATGCACGACCTGTCCGGCACCGATCGCCGCGACCCAACCGTCAATGCTTATGGCCCTCTTTATGGTGCACCGGAGTTGAGCACAGATGAGTTTCCAGTGATTGATCCAGTGGCAAATACATCCTGGGTTATCGATGTACCTGTTAGAGATGCAGACACTCCGACCACGGCATCCACTCCACCTTCTGCCCCCTCTGCCTACTGGGGTGATGAGGTGATTTGGGATAGCAAAGCCAATGCCCATAACCCAATGTTGGATCAAGACGGCAGGGTTTGGTACACAGCACGCATTCGTGGACCGGACAATCCCGATTTTTGCAAAGAAGGCTCGGATCACCCTTCTGCCCAACTCTTTCCGACCCAACGCGCTGGTCGACAGCTCTCGGTTTACGATCCTGAAACCGAAGAGTACACCTTCATCGACACCTGCTACAGCACACACCATCTGCAGTTTGCCTATGATGAGGACAACACGCTGTGGACAAGTGGTGGCGGTGAGGTTGTCGGTTGGCTCAAATCCAATGAGTTTTTGGAGACTGGCGATGCTGCCGCTGCACAGGGCTGGTCACCTTTGATTCTTGACACCAATGGTAACGGACAGGTGGATGAATGGACGGAACCAGGTGAGCCCCAGGACCCAAACAAAGACATGCGTGTGCGGGCAGGATTCTACGCTGTGATGCCAAACCCTGCGGACGGTTCGGTCTGGGGTTCAAA
>JAKSCP010000091.1 GCA_022360535.1 Pseudomonadales bacterium
ACAGCCGGGTGACCAACCCAATGTTTGGATTATGGGGGTGTTGACAGATGGCGTTGATATTGAGAGTGCTGAAGCAGAGTTAAATGCATCATTACAGGCTTTAGGTCAGCGCTTGCCTGAGTTCTACAATAATCTGGGCGCTACCCTAATACCTTTCACTCGATTTCTAGCGCCATCCATGACTTACTGGAATATCCTGACGGGCCTGACAGTTGCTCTCTTGTTATTGGTCTCTCTCAATGTCGCCAATTTGCTAGTAGTTCGTACCACTGAACGCATTCAAGAGCTGGCAATTCGTAGTGCGCTGGGTGCCACCCCGTGGTTACTGATTCGATCTGTACTTCTCGACTCCTTATTGATCTGTATATTGGGTCTCGCTCTAGGCGCCTTGCTGGCAGATCTCGGAATGACGTCCATCGGGGCGATGATGAGCGGTATCTACCAAGACGTCAGTCAGACCAGGCCGCCTTCATGGTCGACTGGTTACAATTGGGAACTGGGCACGATCATTACTACTGGGTTGACGATTGGACTTATTTGGTTGTTCTCGTCTGTATTTGCTGTTTGGAAAATCATACGACACGACATTTCCATGCAGCTGGGAGGCGGCAGTACAGGATCTGCAATCTCTGGCAGATCAAACGGCAATGCTGCCCTTGTCACCTTTGAAGTTATCTTTTCTTGTTTTCTATTGATCTTTTGTGGTGCGCTAGTAGGCACTGCAAATGAAATGAGTGAAATCGAATATGGTACTGCTACTGATGGTTATTTAACTGGTAGGATCGCGTTGCCCACGACGAGCTACTCTGATACCACATCGCGAGAAGTATATCGCCAGAATCTGAGACAGGAATTGCTGCAACAAGAGGGTATCAGCGAAGTCGTATTCGTCTCCTCGCTACCTAGTCAACAGGGTATCCCCGTTGCCTACAACCTAGAAGACCGCAATGTTCTAACTGAGTCGGCAAGATACCCGACACAAGAGATCGTCTATGTAGGCCCTGACTATTTCACCGCCATGGATGTGCCATTGAGAGAAGGGAGAGAATTCGATGGCTCCGAGAACGCGACTTCACTACCGGTAGTTATTATCAATGAATTGTTCGCCCAACAAATGTGGCCCGATGAATCAGCCATCGGAAAACGCATCGAGGTCAACCCAGAATCTGAGGATTCGGAATGGCTCACAGTTGTAGGTGTTACGTCACATATCATTCAACGTTGGTCATATTTTGGTACGAATGTGCCCGTCCTTTATCGCCCTTTCTCTCAGAGTCCAGCTAATCGTAGCGTAGTACCTCAAGCAGGACTGGCCCAAAGCAGCAGTGAAGTATTCCACGTCGTTCTAAAAGTTGATGAGGTTAACCCAGATCAATATCGCCGTGTCTTGCAGGAAGCAGCCACCAGAGTTGATCGCGACGTCCCAATTACATTTCTATTTCTGTTGGCAGAATTGTTGGAGTTAACTAATGCTATGTCCATCATTTCGACCACGATATCGTCAAACATTGCATTGTTTACTCTGGTATTAGCTGTAACGGGCATTTACGCCATCGTGGCGAGATCAGTGAATCAACGAGCTCGTGAGATTGGCATTCGCCGTGCCTTAGGATCAAGCGATAGAAATGTTCTATGGGTATTCATTCGTCAGGGCTTTAAGTATCTCGCAGCAGGCTTGTTGATAGGTGGTGGTGGTGCTGTTCTGGTCTCCAATGCGATGTCCATCATATTTGTTGGAATTGGAGGTTGGGTCCCCATCTCCTTCATCGGCGTAAGCTTGGGTCTTGGTCTGCTTATCTTCTTCGCAGCCTACCACCCAGCTAGCAATTTAGTGGCAATAGAACCCGGCGACGCGCTGCACTATGAATAAGGACTGGATATGAATCTTTGGTATGAAATCTCCTATACGCTGAGATCCATCAGAAAGAAACTCGGATTCAGCGCGTTATGCGTTATCGTTATAGCCTTGGGCTATGCCATTACCATGCCTATCTACTCTATCGTCAAGAACTTCGCTTACAGTGCAGTTCCATTTGTCGATGGGGATCGACTTGTCTTTATAAGACAGACAAATCAGATCACCGGCCGGGAATACGACTCCAATTCTTTTGATTTCTTCCAATTCAATGCGATTGACGCTGAGGATTCCTCGTTCGAGCAGATTGGCGCCTACCGAAACCACCAAACCACTCTGAGTGATGGTGACTATGCGCAACGCTTTAATGGCGTAGAAATCACGTCGACAGCATTTGGCTTTTCCTCAACATCTCCACAGTTGGGCAGACCGTTACTGCCCACTGACGAATCCCCCGGCTCCGATCCCGTAGCAGTTATCAGCCATTTCGTTTGGCAGAATTACTACTCCGGCGCGCCGGACATTATTGGGAAGCAAAGCCGCATAAACAGCGAGTTCAGAACCATAGTGGGGGTAATGCCGCCTGACTACTCGTTTCCCCAGGTCGCAGAGGTCTGGTTACCGTTTGTCATTGATAATGCAGCACAGCCTGGCGGACGGGACGCGATTGCAATAATCGGCATGCTTGAAGATGGAGCAACCAGACGTCAAGCAAGTATAGAGCTGGCTGCGGTAATGGAACGGCTAAGTAGCGAATTTGATGTTTATGAAGGCAGATCCATCGAAGTAACACCCTATACCCATGGACTCATAACCAACGGAATAGCGCTGTTCAATTCAATCGGCGGGCTTGGCGTTTGTATTCTGGTCCTGATTTGTCTGAATGTTGGAAACCTGTTGCTGGTTAGAACCAACGAACGCATCTCAGAACTGGCGATTAGAAACGCCATGGGGGCCACTCGTAGGGGTCTGGTCGCACATATATTACTTGAATCACTGATCATCTGCCTGATGGGAACCTTCTTCGGTCTGGCTCTTTCATTTTTCATTCTTGAATATATCCAGTTCTTGTTTTTTGAGGTTCTATTAGAACCAAGAGAGGCGCCCTTCTGGTTCGACTTCAGCCTGAATCTTCAGGGTGTCGTATTCGGCTTTGGCATGATGCTATTTATATGGCTGGCCTCCGGTGTATTCACCGGCTGGCGATCTATCAAGCACGATATTGCAACTATTCTCAGTGGTCATGCCAAGGGAACCGCTGTAAAAGACAACGGAAAGATCAATCGCTTACTGGTTCACATTCAGATCACGCTGTCGTTCTTTTTACTCGTGGTCAGCGGTTGCTATCTCTTTGCTTTGCAAAGTGAATACGATCAGGCCATCGTTCCGGATTCTGAGAGAATCGTGCGCGCCTCTATCGATTTCAACTACCCAAGTTACGAAAATTCCGAAGCAAGGTATGAGTTTACTCAAAATCTCAGAGATCTGTTGACCAGCATACCTGAAATGGAATCGGTGAGTTTTGGATCTGCCGCGCCAGGATACGTCAGCGGTATTGTATCCGTCGATCAGGGCGAGATTCCACAGAGTCCCGGACAGGAAGCGCATTCATACGGACTGTCGGTTATCGACGCCGACTATTTTCAAAATCTTGGCATCGAAATTCAACAAGGAAGAGAGTTTGAGCCACTAGATACCGTGAACTCCGAAGCCGTTGTCATAGTCGGTGAGGGGTTTGTACGGGCTCAGCAACTGGGTGATTCTCCCCTGGGTCGATCTGTTGATCTGCGGCCGGTCTACCGTGACGGTGTTTCGGAAACAGCCAGAATTGTTGGGGTTGTTCCGTCACTTGGCGCGGAAGATCGCGATTTCCCACCTGAAATTTATCGGCCCCTCACACAACTGTTTCCAGATTCGTTGGTGCTACTGATGAAATTACGCCCGGATGCAGAAAAAACACTCGGTGAGGTAGAAAGGGAGGTTGTCACACTGGCAACCATGGCTGATAGGGATATTCCGATTTACTCTTTCGGCTATCTAATTACTGAGATTGAAACTAACAATAACGCTATTGGATTTTTCGTTTCTCTGTTCAGCACTGCTGCTATCGGCGCGTTAGTGCTGGCGGTCATCGGCGTTTATGGCCTGATTTCCAGATCGGTGATGGCGCGGGCTGCAGAGATAGGCATACGTCGGGCGATCGGTTCTTCCAATTCAATGGTTATGCGCATCTTCCTGCGCCAGGCATTCACCTATCTTATCGTCGGAACCCTGATTGGGG
>JAKSCP010000140.1 GCA_022360535.1 Pseudomonadales bacterium
CTTGATATCGTACAAATCCCCCAGTGCACTTTCAGCCTGATCTCTTAACTCCAGAATCTTCAGCATGCCGGTGGTGCGTTGTCCATTGCTGGACAAAACAGGAATGCTAATCGATAAATCAGGATTAACTGCGGTAGTGGATTGAGCGCTTGTTACTGCCGGAAGTCCAAGCGCGAGTACGGTCCCGATGCTTTTCAACAAGCACAGCGAGCCGGCAACAATTTCGTGCCTAGTCGTTATCAGTCGCGGGAAAGCCATTGCTTCGGGTCAACTTGATAGTAGGCGGCCAGTTCCTGAAATAGTTCCCGATGATGAGCGAACATCTCGGTTGGTCTTTCAAAGAAAGTTTCAGTCGCCACAGCGAAAAACTCTGCGGGATTGGTAGCGCCATAATCATCAAGCAGGCTCTTATAATTATTTTGTTTGCGAAAGTTCAGCTCTTCGTACTCTTTATGGAATACGTGGGCCCAACTCTTGTACGCTCCGCGAGTTTGTAATATCGGTGCACCGTTTACAACTCCGGATTCGCTGTCCAATTGATGAGCGAACTCATGCAACACCACATTCTGCCCATCCTGCAGATTGCAGACCCCTTTTTCAACATTGTCCCAGGCCAGCACTACTTTGCCTTGATCCCAGGATTCCCCCAGCAACGCGGTGTGATTAGTTGAAACCAATCCCAGATCATCTCGCACTTCTCGAGTCGCGACAAAGGTTGATGGATAGACCAGAACAGACTTCAGTGTACGATAGTGGTATCCCTTCTTATTCAGGATTAACAGGCAGGCCTGTGCAGCAACTGTGATGCGGATTTCGTCATCTATCTCGAGGCCAGCACAGCCGACGAAGTTGTGATCGGCAAGAAAACGTTTTATCAGGTATTGCAATCTGGTTTGCTGCTCAGAACTGAGCCTGTCGTAGAAAGGCAGTCGGCGTCGAACTGTCTCGAGCCAGACCTCAGGAAAAGCTTGCTGCTGGATTTTGCGGCTTCGTATTCCGGGCCAGAACACCACATAAAAGACAACAACGCAGACGATTGCTAGCAGGAGCAGCAGGGCGATAAGAAAACGCATTTCCATAGCCCCATAGAGTAGCAGAATCTCTGTTAGTTGATTGTCTCTGACCCTCGCTAGTCGTTGCGGCCAAATTCACTGCCAATTGAGAACTGGTAGATGAGTCCAAAAGACAGAGAAGCAGGATCGCTGCCGCGTGTAGGGGTAATGGCCAGTCCATGACCATAGCCATTGGCAGGGAATTGCGAGGTTGAGCTATTGTCCACATAGCTGGCGGCAGCGTATATCAGCAGGCTTGAATTGAGAGGATAATCGTAGCCTATTGACCACTGCGAGCCATCAAATTGCCCCAACTCCGAATTGGAGTGGGTGAACAGAAATTTACCGATGCCGCCACCAATTCCCAGGGTGTAACCCACATTCATGCTGCCGCGATCATTGCCGGGCAGACCGAAGATGTCAGTCTCGGCCTGTAAGCCAAAGCCAAGCTGACCCGGACCTACAAACCAATCTCCGGTTGCCGCGAACATGCCGTGATTGGATACTGCGCCAAACACATCCTGACTGAAGGCAATGAGATTCAGGTTTAAGTCGCCAGCACTTAGCTTGAGTTTGCCTACATGAATTTCTGCTTGTTCATCATGCTCCGGCACCCACATAATTTCTGTGGCGACCCTATTATTAATGGTGATTTCCACCAGGCCAGCTCGATCTGCTCGACCCGGAATCCCGGTAGCTCCCCACAGGTTTCCAAGATCGCCAACCAGATCTGCAAACGGATCAAAGTCATAGAGCCAATGATTCAATACGCCCAAGCGACCAACCCGAGCACTGACTGCGCCACTGCGTAAACCGACAAACCAGTCCCGTTCCTCAGTGAATAAGGAATCGAAGCGGCCTGGACCATTGCCATCATTCTCGCCGCGACCGGTTAGATCGACACCCGGCTCGTATTGATAGAACAGTTCTGTATTTGAACCAAGATTAAACTCCCCGTTAAATCCGATACGCGATGAGTTACTGGCCAGTACTGAATCTGTGCCGTCACCGGTATCGTTGACGTCCAGGGAGATGTGGCCCAATCCATAGAAGGTAAAGGAGTCAGCAAAGGACAGGGGTGTCATACCAAACACCAGCATTGTGGCAACAGCAATGTGGCTCGCCACATTGAGTAGAGTCTTCATGCTCTTTTCTCAAATCCTGATCGAGAAGTTGTTTTTGGTGCATGAATACTAGGGGGAGAAGGTGAAGGTTTTATTACAGAATGGAAGTGTTGGTAAATCCTGCGATTGGCGAATACAAAATAGATAGCCATTGGCGATCATTTGTATGGCGGCTATGGGTAGGCTTGGGCTACTGAATCTTCGGTGTTCCCTCTGGATCAGGCGCTGCAGCCATTAAGTTGCTACGTGATCAGTGTTCTCAGCTCTCTTATATAGTTTACGTTTACGTTAACGTAAACTATACTCAAAAGGTGTTATCTATCGAATTTCGGGAGACCACCATGGCTGCAGACAGTTACTCCATAAGCGACCTGGCCCGGGAGTTCGAGGTCACCACCCGCACCCTGCGTTTTTATGAAGAAAAGGGATTGCTGGCCCCGGTCCGCAGCGGGAATTCCCGTGTCTATAGCAGCACTGACCGGGTCAGGCTGAAGCTGATTTTGCGCGGCAAGCGGCTTGGGTTTAGCCTGGATGAAAGCCGCGACATCATCACCATGTACGAGCCGACTACCGGCAACCTGCGACAACTGGAATCGCTGCTGGCAAAGATTCAGGAGAAACGGACTGTGCTGGAGCAGCGCAGAAAAGAAATAGACTCCATGCTTAAAGACTTACGACAGACCGAGTCCATGTGTCTTGAGGCATTGCCAAAACGTAGCCGCAAAGTCGCAGGTAGGGCAGGTAGTTAGCCGGGGAGGTTTATCATGCCGCTATCCTATCCCTCATTGCAGTTTGATTTTTCCGACGAGATCGCCATGTTGCGCGATTCTGTCATGCAGTTCTGTCAGCGCGAACTGGCCCCACGCGCCCCGGACATCGATGCACAAAACGACTTCCCTGCTGATTTATGGCGCAAATTCGGGGAGCTTGGTGTGCTGGGAATCACCGTAGATGAAGCCTATGGTGGATCTAATATGGGCTACCTGGCACATGCTGTGGCC
>JAKSCP010000151.1 GCA_022360535.1 Pseudomonadales bacterium
GAACACAACCGGCACAACATGTGGTCGTTAATTCAGCAAGCAAGAACAGGATCACTGCTGCCGCCAAACCCCATTGTAGCGCAAGTCCATTGAGGGGTACGGTATAACTGTATTGTTCCCGTGCTTCTGCGAACAGTTCTCTATCCGCAGCGAAAATCACATGCAGAGCAGCAGCCACGAAGTTGGCTTGCAGCGCTTCCTGCTCAGCCTGAATTCGATAATAGCGATCGACTATTAGCTGCAAACTGTCGGAGTCGCGGTTGAACACCAAATCATTGCTTTCGCGGTAGTACTCTACTAGCGCCTGCAGGTCTCCGGCAAACAAATCGTCTGCAGTACTCTGAAAACCCGATACATTGATACTGACTTCGCGGTAATGAGCGTCGACTCGCTGTGAATACTGATCCACGAAAGCAGGCACCTGAATTCCCAGCAGCAATCCGCCGCCGAAAAAGAATAAGCGTGCAGATGTTCGGATTAGGGAGAGAACCATGGGAACTTAGACAGGTGGAAACCGATAAGGTTTACCCCTGCGCAAGGAGGTTTCTTAGATCGATAATAGCCGCATTAGCTCTCGAGATATAATTTGCCATCGTTAGCGAGTGATTGGCAAAGATGCCAAAACCCGAGCCGTTCAAAATGACCGGAAAGAACACGGTACGCTGACTGGCTTCCAGTTCGCGGATAATCTGTCGCAAACTGGCAGTGGCATTTTTATCTTCCAGCACCTCCTCAAAATCCACTTCGACCGCCTTGAGGAAATGCATCAAAGCCCAGGTAGCACCTCGGGCTTCGTAAAACACATCATCAATCTGTAACCAGGGGGTCCGCACCGCCAACTCCGAAGCCACTGGCGTGGACTGAGTTGCCGCACCTTCACCCGCCACATCAGTGTTAATGCGTTCCTGACCTACACTGGCACTGAGTCGCTGGGACAAACTGCCCAGCCTGGACTCCACATTCACCAACCAGGCGGCGAGATTGTCGGCTCTGGCAAAAAACTGGGCATCCGCCACGGCAGGGTCCGTAATTCTTCCCAGGTAAGAATAAAGACGCTCAATCGCTTCCCGGTATTCCACTTCGGTAGGCGGAAACAGCCAACTGTCGTTGTCGAAATTGAAATTAGGTTCCGCAATGATAAGGTCCGGATCTTCAGTGGATTGAGATTGCGAGCGACTGAAATTTTCCCGAAAGGCGCGGGACAAATCCCTTACCTGCACCAACGCACCAAATTCCCAATTCGGAACATTGTCCAGATAAACACCAGGCGGCATGACATCGTTGGTGAGGTATCCACCTGGTTTATCTAACAGGGTTTCACTCACTCGAATCAACGCAGCGGTAGTGGTGCCGCCAACCACATTGGTTTGACCGATGCTGGCGAGTTTTTGGCTGGCATTTTGCCGCACATCGAAGGGATCGGGCTCAGCACTCCAATAGATGCCAACCAACAGGATCAGGATTATCAGAAAGCCCAAAGCAGTCAGAATCCCATTGCGCCAACCCGAACCTTCTCCGGAAAAGCTGAAACGGCCTTTAAATGCTGCCCATCGCTGTTTAATTGCGTCAAACATTAATCTATACCTTGGGGCATACGCAGCCGAATACTAGCCCTGCTTGCCAACTCGATATTGCCCCGCAGACGATATCCAGTCACCGCATCTCGCATCACAGCAAACATCCAGCGCGCCAGCTCATCATTGGGTGCAGTAATCAGAAAGAACGCATTATGTTCTCGCGCCTGCTCTGCCACTTCGGCTAATTGAGCACGCACTGCGTCAGTTTGTCTTGCCAACTCCCGGCTGTCGAAATCGAAAAATAAATCTCCAGAGTTCCTCTCTGCTGACAGGGCTTGTGCTGCTGGCCCGATGGCCGGGTGTTCGTCATCCACAAAGCGCGCTCGATCCAGCAACACCTCTGCTTCATCGAACAATCCTTGCCGACTGGCTTCGCCGGCCAACTCCAGATAGCGAGCCACGATGTCTTGCAATCCCTGCAGTGCGATTTCATTGTCAGGATCGTAGGCCAACACTCGTTGGAAACGTGCATGGGCATTGTCGTCAATCGGCGTCAGTAAACGATCGGCGTCCAGTGCTTGCAAGCCTGCAAACAGCAAGTCGGCAATCAATCGCTGATTCGCCGACGTAACCGGCCCTGCAACGACTTCGGCATCTGGCAGAGCGCGTATCTGCAGTCGATCACTTCCCTCGGCTACCACTTCGGGCTCGGGCGTTTCGGTAGCACAGGACAGCAAAATCATGAGCAAAGAAACTGGAAGGAGTATTCGCATCACTTAAAAAATGAGCTCAGAAAAAGGCAAAAATTGAAGCAGATCGTCTTGCGCCACCGCAGTATACGGAGGAATTATGGCAAGTCCGTCTGCTCCGCTCAATGAAGCACCCACGCCCGAACTCTGGTTTTCAAACGGTAGCAAACTTAATCCAGACTCGCCTTCGCTGAGCAGAGAGACACGGATGTACTCCTGTCTCTCTCCTGACTTCGATAACTGAAATCCCGCAGCAATTGGCAACCACTGAGGAAATGCACGCTCACAACCTAGCATTGTCAGTATTAAAGGACGCACCAGTAAGACGAAGGTTACGAAAGCGGAGACCGGGTTTCCGGGCAAACCGAAAAACTGCGTGCCATTTACTTTGCCACTGGCAAAGGGTTTGCCTGGCTTGATCGCCAGCTTCCACAAATCCAGTGAACCTGAGGCTTCCACTGCGGCCTTAACATGATCTTCCTCGCCGACGGAAACACCGCCTGTACTGATGATGCAGTCCGCCTCGGCTGCGGCTTGTTGTAAAACTTTGAGCGTTGAATCGAAACTGTCCTCAACGATACCCAGGTCGACAACCTCGACTTGTAAATTCGCGAGCAAGGCGGAGAGTGAATAAAAATTTGAGTTGAAGATCTGCCCTTCTTTTAGCTCTGTGCCGGGCTTCACTAGTTCATTGCCAGTAGTCAATAATGCGACTTTAGGCTTGCGCCTCACTTCTATCGCCGTGCAACCCACGGAGCTGAGCACACCGATATCTTGCGGACGCAGCCGATGCCCTGCCTGGAACAGAATTTGACCTGATTGAATGTCTTCGCCTGTTGCCCGTAAGTTTTCACCAGGCGCCACACCCTGTTCGATAACCACCGCAGCATCTGCTTGTTTGGTGTTCTCCTGCATTACCACCGCATCAGCATTAGGCGGCAACGGAGCGCCGGTAAAAATTCGCGCAGCCTCACCGGGCTGCAAAGGTTCCCCAACTGAGCCTGCGGCTATGCGTTGACTGAGTTTAAGTGTCTTCGGGATGTTATCCAGATCTGCAGTACGCACGGCATAACCATCCATTGCACTATTGTCGCAGGGAGGTACCGAAAGCGGTGATTTGAAATCATCAGCCAACACCCGACCTGCCGCTTGCAACGGCGCAACATCCTCACTGTCTGTCATTTGAGGAATGGTAGGCAGGAGTTGCTGAATCGCTTCCGCGATTGGTGTCAGTGGAGTGCGTTCAGATTTGTTCACACTAATTTGTTAACCCTGGACCTAAGCTGCATCGCTGGCAGCCGCGTTTTCATCCTGTTTCGCGTCTTCCGGAACAACTCGGTCGTTGTACAACAGTTTCACCACTTCTTGTAAATGACCGCGCCAGGATTTCTGTTTTACGCCGAAGGTGTCGAAAATCTTTTTACTGGAGAGTGTTGAATTTCTGATTTCTGGTGCACGCGC
>JAKSCP010000259.1 GCA_022360535.1 Pseudomonadales bacterium
CGTGGTACCTATTTGTATGCACTTGATGCTGAAACCGGTGCAGCGGTCGCAGAATTTGGAGACAACGGTCGGGTAAGCCTGCAACTCATTCCTGCTGAGTTCGAACGGTTTCGTTGGGGCGGTGTGCCTATGGTTGTGCGCGATGTCGTGATAATCGGCCAGGCCATGTCAGATACCTTTTCTAACAAAGAGGCTTTCCGCGGGGACGTGCATGCATTCGATGCTCGCACTGGTGAACTGCGCTGGACCTACAACACCATTCCCCAGGAAGGACAATTTGGCACCGACACCTGGCAAGACCGTTCCTGGTCTTACACTGGCCATGCCCCTGTCTGGGCGCTGTTTAGTGCCGATGAAGAATTAGGCATGGTCTATATGCCAATTTCCTCTTCCACCAATGACATGTACGGTGGGCACCGGCTCGGTGACAATCTGTTCAGTCAAAGTATTGTTGCGGTAGATGCAGAAACCGGCGAGCGTGTCTGGCATTATCAAACCGTGCATCACGGACTTTGGGATTACGATCCCCCTGCCGCTCCAATCCTGATGGACATCACCGTAGAAGGGCAGGAAATCAAAGCTGTCGCACAACTAACCAAGCAAGCGTTCGTTTTTGTTTTCGACCGTGTCACTGGCGAACCGGTTTGGGATATAGAAGAACGACCAGTACCTCAGTCCGATGTGCCTGGTGAAGTTACTGCAGCTACTCAACCTTTCCCAACCAGGCCAGCACCCTTCGATCGACAGGGTGCGATAGAAGAGAACCTGATCGATTTCACGCCGGAGCTGCGGGCCGAGGCACTGGAGATTTTCAATAACTATGTAACCGGTCCGTTATTCACTCCACCCTCCCTACGAACTGAAAACGGGACGCAAGGCACTATTCAGTTGCCCGGATCCCAGGGTGGTGCCGATGTTCAGGGTGCAGCCTTCGACCCGGAGACAGGCTATCTCTACATACCTTCAATCACATCGCCATTTGTTGCGGATCTACTTCCGGGCGATCCCGAAGTCACCAACCTGGCCTACACCAAAGGTTCGAGACGTTGGATTGCCGGGCCTCGAGGCCTGCCTTTGTTCAAACCTCCTTACGGGAGAATAACCGCAATCGACATGAATACCGGCGAGCATGTGTGGATGGTGCCCAATGGCTATGGCCCTATCGACAATCCGGCTATCGCCCATCTGAATCTCGAGAAACTGGGTGTACCCGGCCGCCCCACTCCGCTGCTCACCAGCACCTTGCTGTTTATCGGAGAAGGCCTTACCAATCAACGGCCAGGCGGTAGGATTCCACCCAATATGCCGGTGGAAATCGCCACTAATAGTGGCGGCCCGCACTTCCGCGCCTACGATAAAAACACCGGCGACGTCATTTGGGAGACCGTGCTTGAAGCCGGCACAACAAATGCGCCTATAAGCTATATGTATGAGGGGAAACAGTATCTGTTAGTAGCAATAGGAGACCGAGAACACAGCCCCGAACTACTGGCTTTTACCTTACCCGAAGCTCAGTAACAAAGTCCGCAAACAAAAAAGCCGGCAAACTTGCCGGCTTTTTTGTCACATAGCCTCGACTAGCTGGGCTGCTTGACCGTTCGCAGATAAGGCTTCACTGTATTCCAACCCTCTGGAAACATTTCCTTGGCATCTTCGTCCGATACTGCTGGCACGATGATGACATCTTCACCTTTCTTCCAGTTTACTGGCGTCGCAACCTTGTGCTTGGCTGTCAACTGCATGGAATCCAGCACGCGCAGAATTTCATCGAAGTTACGGCCGGTTGTCATGGGATAGGTCAGCATCAACTTGATGGTTTTGTCTGGCCCAACCACGAATACTGAGCGCACTGTTGCATTATTCATGGCCGTACGACCTTCAGAACTGCCGGGCTCATCAGCGGGCAACATATTGTAGAGCTTGGCCACTGCGAGATCGCTATCGCCAATCATCGGGTAGTTCACGGCATGCCCCTGCGTTTCTTCGATATCTTTTTCCCATTCTTTATGGCTATCTACCGGATCCACGCTGAGCCCGATTATCTTGCAGTTGCGCTTGGCAAATTCAGCTTCCAGACCAGCCATGTAGCCAAGTTCAGTCGTACATACTGGAGTAAAGTCTTTAGGGTGGGAAAACAACACACCCCATTGATCTCCTAACCACTCATGGAAATCGATCTCTCCATGTGTAGTTTGCGCCGTAAAGTTAGGCGCCACATCATTAATTCGTAGCGACATTGCTACCTCCTAAAATAGTTTAGAAAATTTCTTCGGAATAGTGTTTTGCTAGATTCTCTAGCTTACTTCACACATTCATAGACGAATGCGGGTGGCATATTGCGTAAAGTAAAATGCAGCTTCACATCTTTGAATAACGGTTTAACGTCTCCGTAGTTCGCAAGGCTGTACTGGTATTGTAGAAAACGACCGCCGTCCCTGAGATTACTTCCCACATTGGCGAGTATGTCTTGCACAATTTCATCATCAATCAGCGCCAGCGGTAAGCTGGATACCACATGATCAACCTCTGAGATATGTAAATCATCCAGTATAGAACGAATTGATGAAGCACAGGCATTGTAGACATGAAGACGAGGATCATTAAGCGACTGCAATCGTTTGGCAAACTCACCATCAAGCTCAAGGCAGATCAACTCACAATCTGACCGCATACGGCCCAGAATCGATTGTGTTACACACCCATTACCAGGACCAAGTTCCACAATACACCTAGCCTTTTCAAAATCGATTGGTCGCAACAAGTGCTTAATCAATACTTTGGAACTTGGCGTAATCGTCCCTGTGGTCTTGATGTTCTTGATTAGTTTCAGCGAGTCGCCGAACCGAAATCTGGCAGTCATATCCTAAAAGATCCTTCTCACGTGTTTACACAGGCTTCTGGTTGTCAGAAGGTCCTCAGCCATTCACCGATTTCGGCGCCTACGAGGACGTACAGTGTAACCAGTGGTATTTCTCCAACTACTACTGCGGTTGCCATTTTTTTGAAGGACATTTTCACCACTCCTGCCAC
>JAKSCP010000279.1 GCA_022360535.1 Pseudomonadales bacterium
ACGGGCAATGGATTCACCCAATGAGGTTTTACCAACACCTGGGGGCCCCACCAGACACAGGATTGGACCTTTCAATTTCTTCACGCGTTTCTGTACTGCCAAGTATTCCAGAATGCGTTCCTTAACTTCTTTCAGGCCGTAGTGATCGTTTTCCAATATCTCTTCGGCTTTACTCAGGTCGAGGCGGACTTTGCTGCGCTTCTTCCAGGGAATGTTGATCATCCAGTCCAAATAAGTACGAACTACTGAAGCTTCTGATGACATCGGTGACATCATCTTCAGCTTGTTCAGTTCTGACATGGCTTTTTCTTTCGCATCCTTCGGCATACCGGCATCGTCGATGCGTTGTTTTAGTTCCTCTGCTTCGTTGGGAACATCTTCCAGCTCACCCATTTCCTTTTGAATGGCTTTCATCTGCTCATTCAAATAATACTCACGCTGGCTTTTCTCCATCTGCTTCTTAACGCGGCCGCGAATGCGTTTCTCAACCTGAAACAGATCGATTTCAGATTCGATTAAGGCCATCAGATGTTCGATGCGGGCCTGCAGCCCGGCCAACTCCAGAAGATTCTGTTTCTCTTGCAACTGCAGCGACATATGGGAAGCGATGGTATCTACCAGGCGCCCGGGCTCATCGATGCTGGAGATTGAGGTCATCACCTCAGGAGGAATTTTTTTGCTTAGCTGCACATACTGATCAAATTGCGACAGCAAGGACCGAATCAACAACGCTGATTCTTTTTCTGGCACCTCTTCCGGCGTGAGCACCAGGGTCTCAGCTTTGAAATGGTCCGATTCGAAAAACACTTCTTTAATCTTGGCCCGATCCAGACCCTCCACTAATACCTTGACCGTGCCGTCAGGCAAGCGAATCAATTGCAGGATAGTGGCCACAGTGCCAATAGAGAAAAGATCATCTACGCCTGGCTCATCTTCGGAAGCATTCTTCTGTGCAACCAGTAGCACTTGCTTGTCACTGGCCATGGCGATTTCGAGGGCTTTTATGGACTTCGGGCGGCCCACAAAAAGCGGCTGCACAATTTGGGGATAAACGACTACATCCCGCAGTGGTAAAAGCGGAAAGCTTGAACTGCTGGAAACGTCAGTGGGTAAACTCATACAGGACTCACTATTGCCTAGTTTGCAGGTTGTGACAGGGTGCTGTTTAGCATAAACAACTCACCTGAAAATGGTGCCAGACCCAAGAAAATCAAGGTCTGCCGCTGCGAACTACTCATCCACTGCGGATTTGCTGGACTGCTCCAAATTCTCGTACATCAGCAGCGGCTCGGATTCACCTTGAATAACAGCCGCGTCAATAATGACTTTACTGACTTTTTCCATGGACGGAATTTTGTACATGGTATCCAGCAGCACGGCTTCCATGATGGAGCGTAAACCTCTGGCACCAGTCTTGCGCTCTTGCGCTTTGCGGGCGATGGCACGAAGGGCATCATCGCGGAATTGAATCTCAACCTCTTCCATTTCGAAGAGTTTGGCGTATTGCTTGGTGAGAGAATTCTTGGGCTCTCGAATGATTCGGACCAGGGCATCCAGGTCCAACTCATCAAGTGTAGCGATCATGGGTAAGCGACCCACGAATTCAGGAATGAGTCCGTATTTCACCAGATCTTCCGGTTCGACTTCACGCAGAGTCTCCCCTACCTTGTCCTCAAGTTCCTGACTTCTCACCTCAGCGGTGAAGCCGATTCCGCTCTTTTCAGAACGATCACGAATAATCTTGTCGAGTCCAGCAAATGCGCCGCCACAAATGAATAGGATATTGGAAGTATCAACCTGCAAAAACTCCTGCTGGGGGTGTTTGCGTCCGCCCTGAGGGGGTACAGATGCCACTGTGCCCTCAATCAACTTCAGGAGCGCCTGCTGCACGCCCTCACCCGATACGTCGCGGGTAATCGAGGGGTTGTCAGACTTACGGGATATCTTGTCTATTTCATCGATATAGACGATGCCGATCTGAGCTTTCTCAACATCGTAGTCACACTTCTGCAGCAACTTCTGGATGATGTTTTCGACATCTTCACCCACGTAGCCCGCTTCAGTGAGAGTGGTCGCGTCAGCGATAGTGAAAGGTACATCTAACATGCGCGCCAATGTTTCAGCAAGCAAGGTCTTACCTGTGCCCGTGGGGCCGACCATCAATATATTGCTCTTGCTGAGCTCCACATCGGAGCCACCCTTGTCGTAGTTCAGACGCTTGTAGTGGTTGTATACCGCGACTGACAGCACTTTCTTGGCGCTTTCCTGGCCAATGACGTACTCATCGAGTGTGTTTTTGATCTCTTCGGGAATGGGCAGTTTGCGTGCGGTGGAATCGGATTCTTTTTCCTGGATTTCCTCACGAATGATGTCATTACACAGATCGACACACTCGTCGCAAACGAAAACAGAGGGCCCGGCAATCAGTTTTCTGACTTCATGCTGGCTTTTACCGCAAAACGAGCAATACAACAGTTTTCCATTGTCATCGCCCTTATTGTATCGATCGTCAGACATACAGCTCTATCTATCTGATTTGCTTAAAATTTGTAAACTTACGCTCAAACTGTTCGGGGCCTGAGGCGGGCTCTGCTAGCACTGCCTTAAAGAGGCCGTTTTACCTCGGTTTAAAATGAAGGCAATGTGCGCCGAATGCAAGTGAATACTGCGTATTTACTCAGATTCAGGGGCTTTGCCCACTTTAGTATTATCTACTCTTCGCTGGATTACTTTATCCACCAAACCGTATTCTTGCGCCTCTTCAGCACCCATGAAGTTATCCCGTTCCGTATCGCGGGCGATTGTCTCCACGCTTTGCCCTGTGTGCTCTGCAAGTAATACATTCAATTGTTGGCGTATCTTTATGATTTCATTGGCCTGAATCTCAATGTCAGATGCCTGGCCCTGGGCCCCGCCACTGGGCTGATGAATCATCATACGTGAATGGGGAAGGGCCAGACGTTTCCCTTTGGTTCCGCCCGCCAATAGCATGGCTCCCATGCTAGCGGCCTGACCTATGCACATCGTGCTCACGTCAGGCTGGATAAATTGCATGGTGTCATAAATAGACAATCCTGCTGTGACCGAACCGCCCGGTGAATTGATGTACAT
>JAKSCP010000518.1 GCA_022360535.1 Pseudomonadales bacterium
CCGTTTCAATGCCTCCAATCAGTTATCTGAGGAAATTACCGATGAAGTAGGGCGACTGGCCATTGCCCGTCAGTCCCTTACCGAAGAAATGCAGCGCTTATTGGCCAATGTGGCAGCGCCCGAGGACAACGCCATTGGCGGTGTGCCGGTAGACAGCGAATACATTATCTTCGTCATCGACACCTCAGGCAGCATGTACAACACCCCCGGCAACTGGGACAAGATGCTGGATGTCATCGATAAAACCCTGGATGTATACCCGGAAGTTAAGGGTATTCAGGTGATGAATGACATGGGGGACTACATGTTCAACTCCTACCGGGGTGAATGGATGCCAGACACCCCGCGTGGGCGCAATAACATCATTTCTACCTTGCGAACTTGGCAGCCATACAGTAATAGTAGCCCTGTAGAAGGTGTGACACGCGCGATTAATACCTTTTATTCCCCGGATAAGAAAATTAGTATCTATGTTCTGGGGGACGATTTTCAGCCAGGCGGGTCTATTCGAGATGTACTAAACACGATAGACCGCATCAATGTGGAAGATGAAAATGGCGACCGGCTGGTGCGGATTCACGGCATCGGCTTCCCGACTATTTTCGCCGGGCCACCGCGCTTTCGACAAAGCGCGTATCGCTACACCAATATGATGCGTGAAATGACGCAGCGTAATGGTGGTACATTTGTTGGACTAAATGATTTTCAATGAGCCAGAAGCGTAGCCTGGACGTAATATTGGTTATCTAGACTTTCGACAGCGATCATCATGAACAAAATACTCAAAACAATGAAGGTACAAGTCGGTAAACACGCCAGGGTCAGCGTGCTCTTGGTATTTGCCGCCGCACTCGCGGGTTGTGGGGTTAACAATGTCACTATCGAAGGCAGCTTTCCCACACCAAACATCAGTAAATTGCCGCTGACCGTAGCAGTTTATTATGACGATGCCCTGAAAGAATTCGCCTACATGGAATACTCTGAAACCGGTAGCGAAGAATTCAATATCGAAAGCGGCCAGTCGCACGTGCAGCTATTCAACGCCGTATTGCCGGCCATGTTCGACCAGGTGGTCGAAGTGAACCAAATGGAAGAAGCGCAGGCTGGGCAAGTGGACGCGGTTTTTATGCCGTTAATAGAAGAATTTCAATTGGCCTTACCAGCCAAGACCAAACTGGATGTGTATGAGGTTTGGATTAAGTACAACATGCGCCTGGTGACTCCAGAGGGAGATTACATTGCGGACTGGGTACTGACTTCTTACGGCAAGACCCCAACTGAAACTTTTCGTTCTGCCGAAGCCGGCATTAATGAAGCCGCTGTGGTTGCCCTGCGCGATTTGGCCTCCAGCTTTTCACTAACCTTCACACAGGTGCCCGAAGTTCGGGATTGGTTAGCCAGCTTGTAGTTCATTGGACGACAAGGGGGGTGGATATGATCACTGAGCAAACAACGACAAGAATAAAACTACTGGCAGTCTTGCTGCTGGGATTGCTTGCGGCCTGCACCAGCACCACTGTCGACGAATTCAGGCAGGGAGAAACCGGCATCGAGAGTGATGAGTCAGTCGTGATTCTTGGCCGTCGCCAGGCCAGTGACTATGAAACTCGCGCCGATTTCGTGGAATGTGTAGGTGACCGTATGGGTCGCGGGGAAAATGCGATCAATGTTGTCCCCGAACAGGAATTTATCGATGCCATGTTTCCCTGGTTTGAGCCGCGCACGGCGCCGCTAAGAACCAGAGATCTGGAACAGCTCATGGCAGAAGATGTCGTGGCTCGCAAAATGGGCGAGTTCGGCATTCGTTATATTGTCTGGTTGGACGGTTTTACTGAAACCACTGATCGACAAGGTTCTATTTCTTGCACTATCGGACCGGGCGGAGGCGGCTGTTTCGGCTTCGGCACCTGGGAAGATGATGCAAACTTTGATGCGCGTGTCTGGGATGTCGGTTCACTGACCAATGTGGGAACGATCAATACCGATGCCTCAGGCCAGTCCTATCTGCCTGCCCTGGTGGTACCCATTCCACTCATTGCGCGAGTTGAGGCCAATGCCTGTAGTCGCTTGGCTGCTCAGCTTAAACAGTTTGTAATTGGTAGCTAGTCTAGTCATAACTAACTGCTACCACTCGACCGACAGGTGGCACTATGCATGATCTGAGTCTCAAAAGCTTGGGCGACGCAATCATCGCGAACTTCCGTTTTAAATTTACCTTGCAGCTTGTCGCTGCATTGTTGGCGCTCAACACGTTAACGTCTTGTGCTGTGAATCCCGCAACAGGCAGTCCCAATCTGGTTTTGATGGGCGAGAATCGGGAGAAAGAGATTGGCCTCGAAGAACACGAGAAAGTGCTGGCAAGTCAGCCAATCCTGCAAGATGAAGAATTACTGGCCTATGTCACCGAAGTTGGCAATAGGATTGCCGCCGCCAGTCACCGACCGGATCTGGAATACACGTTCACAATTATCGATAGCCCGGCCATTAACGCTATGGCCCTGCCAGGCGGCTATGTCTATGTGAATCGTGGTCTGCTTAACTTCATGAATTCAGAGGCTGAACTGGCGGCAGTAATCGCCCATGAGATTGGGCATATCACTGCTCGTCATGCGGTACAGCAACAAGCCCGGGGCGCTCTCGCTCGCACCGCCGCAACAGTAGGTGGTTTCGTTACAGCAGTGGCGACAGGCAGTGGTTACGCGGGAAATCAAATCAGCCAGGTAGCTTCGATCTGGGCCCAGACTGGGCTCAGTGGGTTTGGCAGAGAGATGGAGCTGGAAGCAGATAGTCTGGGTGCAGAATATCTGTTGAATGCGGGCTATGACCCTTCTGCGGTGATCGATGTAGTTACCGTGCTGAAAAACCAGGAAGACTTCAATCGTCTTACCACTGGCAGCGGTGGTGGTTACCATGGCCTGTTTGCCACTCACCCCCGCAACGATACCCGTTTGCAACAAGCCATCGCTTCTGTTGGTGCATTAGAAGAGTCGGAAGCCACGCTGACTGATGATAGTGAGTTTCGCGCACACATGAACGGTCTGGTAGTGGGAGAGAGTGCTTCTTCACAACAGCAGGACGAGCGCAATCGCTACTACGAAACCAATCTGGGCTATACCATAGTCTTTCCAGATGACTGGAATGTAGAGAGCTCATTTACAACTGTGAGTGGCGGGGCTGAAGGTGTGGGTAGTCTGCAGGTGGAAGCCAGAAGGCTGAATGACAATATAGAGCCACGTGTCTTTATTAGAGATGTTCTGGGCATCACTAACCTGCAAAAATCCGAAGCACTCTCTCAGTATCGACTACTTGGTCATACAGGTACCCATGTCTCCAGTGAGACGGGCAACACCGAACGCGTGGCCGTGATCTATCTTGGGCCAAGGGCTTTCATTTTCCGTGGCGAGATTGCGAACAATAGCGCCGTCGATGAAATAGATGAACAGCTGCTGGACTCGATTCGAACCTTTCGAGCCATTCAGCGCGGTGAAACCTTGCTGGGTAGCGAAATGAAGATTCGTTATGTGCAGGCCAGTGAGTATTTCGACTTTGCCGTCGTCGCCCAACAGAGCAAGATTGCTAACTACCCGGAAGAAACCCTACGCCTGTTAAACGGTTATTACCCCTCTGGCCAGCCTGAAGCCGGAGAGTGGGTTAAACTGGTCGAGTAACTATCCAGTGAATAGGTGGCAACCTGCTGAGGTTGCTACCGCCGCTAATCCCCTGATCGCTCCTGAACTCCCAAGCTACTGATTTATAAAGCGAACTAGGCCACACAAGGGCACTTACTCATTTTGTTTTTCGTCTGCGCAGGGTTACACTTGGGCAATTTCTTAAATCCTGATGTGAGCGAGAGACGACGCCATGGCCGCCGTTGAAGAGAAGAACAAGCTGGGCACCAAGCCAATGCCGCGCCCAGTCGCGCCTCTGGACCTCAAAGACTTCCTCGAGGGCCTGGTTGAGGAAGGGCGCATCACTCAGCAAGATATTGATCTCGCCATCAAAAATCGTCATGTGCCCGAGCATCGCGGCAAACATGTGCTGCATTTCATTGCCGATCTCGGTCTTGTCGATCAGCAGAATCCAAATCGCAATCTCGATATCGAAACGCTCACTCAATCCCTGAGCAAACAATGCGGACAAGATTACTACCGCATTGATCCTTTAAAGATAGATGTTGCCGCAGTTACCAAAGTGATGGACTACAAGTTCTCCGAACGGCACCAGATCCTTGCCGTGGAGGACCAGCTCAATACGGTGGTTATTGCCAGCGCTGAACCCTATCTGAATTCCTGGGAATCGGTGTTGGAACATACTTCTGGCAAACAGATCAAACGGGTTGTTTCCAATCCGGTTGATATCAAACGACTCACCACCGAATTTTATAGCGTCTCTCGTTCAATTCAGGGTGCAACCAGGGGGCAGACCCAGCTTAAAGGCATTGGCAATCTGGAACAGATGCTGGAGCTGGGCAAATTAAAAGACCCGGAAGCCAATGATCAACATATCGTCAATGTAGTTGACTGGTTGTTGCAGTACGCCTTTGAACAGCGCGCCAGTGACATTCATATCGAGCCTCGACGTGAGCAGGGTAATATTCGTTTTCGTATTGATGGCGTGCTTTATACCGTCTACTCCTTGCCGATGCAGGCCCTGAGTGCAGTGACCAGTCGCCTGAAAATCCTGGGCCGAATGAATGTGGCTGAGAAACGTAAACCGCAAGATGGCCGCATCAAAACCAAGAGCCCTAACGGTAATGAAGTAGAACTGCGTCTTTCGACGTTGCCCACTGCCTTCGGTGAAAAATTGGTTATGCGGATCTTCGATCCGGAAGTATTACTTAAGCCGTTCGAAGAACTGGGTTTGATCAACGATGATCTCGCGCGTTGGAATAAGATTACTGCCAACAATCACGGCATAGTCATCATCACCGGTCCAACCGGTAGCGGCAAGACAACCACGCTCTATTCAACACTGAAAACCCTCGCCACTGAAGAAGTGAACGTCTGCACCATTGAAGACCCTATCGAAATGGTTGAAGACAGTTTCAATCAGATGCAGGTACAGGAAAACATTGATCTTGGCTTCGCCGACGGGGTAAAGGCATTGCTCAGGCAAGACCCCGATATCATCATGATTGGTGAGGTTCGTGACCTGCCTACTGCTGAGATGGCAATTCAAGCTGCACTCACGGGCCACCTGGTATTCACTACCTTACACACAAACGACGCGCCCTCGGCCATAACACGATTGTTAGAGTTAGGGGTTCCACCTTACTTATTGAAAGCTACAGTCATCGGTATCATGGCGCAGAGACTGGTGCGGGTATTGTGTCCTCATTGCAAACAACCAACAGAAGTAAGCCAGGAAGCCTGGGAAACTCTTACTGCTCCATGGAAAGTGAAATTACCGAAGAAGGCCACTCATGCGGAAGGTTGCCTGGAATGTCGAGAAACAGGATTCCTGGGACGAGAAGGTATTTATGAGGTGATGCCTTTTACCGAATCGCTCTTCCGCTATGCTGATGACAAATCCGATCTGCCTCAGTTACGCAAACAAGCCTATAAAGAGGGTATGCTTAGTTTGCGTCTAAGTGGGGCGCAGAAGGTGGCTGCC
>JAKSCP010000189.1 GCA_022360535.1 Pseudomonadales bacterium
ATTAAAGAGGCGCCGACCACACCACCCCAGATGTAAACCTTGTCTTGCTCTCTGCGCCTCTGAATATCTGTTGGCGGCAAGTCGGGCTCGGCATGAAGTGCCTCGGGTGCGGGTTTGTTAAGCGTCTCAGATTGGGCGGTAACGAAGTCCTCACTCTCAACTATCTGAGAGCAAGGTTCACAGAACTCGCCTTTGTCGAGGAATACCGTACACATGCCGCACAGTTCTTTCTGGCAGCGTCCGCAAGTCGCGACGGTAGCAGCGTTTGGGTGGTTGTAGCAGGCCAAAGTCTTTCGAGTATTCTCAGTAGCAGACCTTAGAAGTATATCAGCATACTCACGTAAGTAGTGTGATCTTTATCGCATCCGTTCTGTGCAACTTGCGAAAACGGACAACCCGTTGTCGCAGTAACTCGGGTAATTGGGGGTCAGTGTCCGGCGAAATGCTGCAGACATTCCACCAATACTGTGAGCCCCATGAATTCCCCAGTAATGAGAACCCCGTTTACTTACGCAAGTTGCCAACCTAAAGTCCGCCCCTGATCGGCTACTTTAAGTTGGAATAATCTGTGGCGCTCATCATATAAACTTCGGCGGAGAGAGGCACTGGGTATTTTTCCCGTAGCGCTTCCCAGGCTGGATCAGCAGCAAACGCTGCCCAAACTTCCTGACGATGAGCACGGTTTCGATAAGCCAGCATCCAAACTAAAGTATTAGGATCATCCAGACGCTGCCAAACAGCGATTACCTCAGCGCCATGCTTCTCGAAAATGGCAACCTCTTCTTCGCGAAATCGCTGGTGAAGATTGTCGATACCACCAACGCCATCAACCGCTGGCTCGGCAGTGTACATCCGAATTTCGAAACAACGAGAACCGGCATCTACGTTAGATGACAATTCGGTACTGAGGTCTCCACTGGGACCACATGGATCCATATTGCCTTGGGCACTGGCGAATGTTGCAATAAACAGACTGGCAGCAAGGGATAAGATGAGTTTGTACATAGCATTAACCTCTGAATTAGCTCTTGTTATTTTGCGTTGTTTCTTCTTTATATAGGTCTTTCTAGTGGGCCTGCACTGAGGACAGTTCCAGCGGTCCCAGACCCTGTGAGAGCGCCCTATCCTGTCCTATCGCTTTAGTTTTGTCTATTACCTTCTGATCTTGTAACTTTGGCTCCTTATTCAGTCACTGAGCAACCCCAGCCAAGCCCATTAGTTATGTATTCTTCAGCTCTTCGCAGCACCTTATTGCCTGGTGTGTGCTCGTTTCTCCTCGCCTGCGGCGACGGCGGCAACGATCAACAAACCAGCAGTTCAGCGAACCCAACTGCTTCCAACATCCCCGGCTGTAGCGCAGCCGATCTGGTAATACACAACACCAGGGTGTACACCTCCAATGATGCCCAATGGACCGCCGAGGCGGTAGCGGTACGCGGTGATCGCATTGTTTATGTTGGAGACAATGCCGGTGCCAGCCAATATATGTGTGGCGAAGCTACCCTGCTCGATCTCAATGGCAACACCGTCTATGCCGGATTCACCGACAGCCACCAACATCTTGAGGGGGTGGGTCGTCGCACGAAAACCTTAAGCCTGTTTGGTATTCCCACTCTACAGGAAACAGTTGCAGCCATCGAAGAGTTTGCTGCCAACGTTCCAGCCGGTGACTGGATTCAGGGTCGCGGTTGGATTGAGCGGGAATGGACCGATGAGCAACGTTTCCTGAACAAGTATGACGTCGATCCCTTTACCCAGGACAAGCCGCTGTTCATGCCACGAGCTGACGGTGTATCAGCGCTGGTCAATTCAAGGGCGTTAGAGTTGGCAGGCATCACTCGTGACACACCTGACCCTGAAGGTGGCCGCTTTGATCGTGATCTGGACGGCAGCCCTAACGGTTATGTGCTGGCAAATGCCATGAATGTGTTTCGTGAATTGATCCCACGGGATTCTGATGCCTATCTTAAAGACAATCTGCTACGGGGTCTCCGTTCCAATGCAGCCCTGGGGTGGACTCAAACTCACGACGCCGGCATGTCCTATCGCCTGGTGGATCTCATGCAAGAAATCCATGACGAAGGCAATATGGCCCATCGAGTCTACACAGCGATACCCGTAGACGAAGCTTCGATCATGCTTAATGAGCGAGGCCGGGAAACAACTGATGATCTCATGTTTGATGTGCGAGGCATCAAGGTGTTTATCGACGGCACGCTGGGTTCGCGGGGCGCTGCACTCCTGGCTAACTACAGTGATGCAAACCACAACGGCTTTATGAATCGCACCAGCCGGGAAGTCGTTATGCCGGTGCTTGAAGGTTCCTTACGTGAAGGCATTCAAATCTGGACTCATGTGATTGGTGATCGCGCCGTGCGGACACTATTGAACTGGTATGAAGAAGCTTACCAGGCGGTTCCTAGGGCAGAGTGGGCAAGCACCGACCTGCGGTGGCGAATGGAGCATGCGCAGATTATCCCACCCCGCGATCAGCAGCGCTTTGTGGAACTTGGTGTGATGCCTTCGATGCAACCCAGCCACGGCATCGGCGACCTCAATTTTGCACCGGATCGACTTGGCCCGGACCGACTTGGCTATGCCTACCCCTGGCAGCAGTTGGTCGAGCGTGGCTTGATGATCATTGCGGGGTCGGACGCGCCGGTGGAAGCCGGTGATCCACGTATTGAATTCTATGCAGCAGTTGCCAGGAAGCGACTCGACGGCACCTCGGGCCCGGGTTGGCATCCGGAATTGGCCGTATCAAGAGAAACAGCGTTGAAGATGCTGACCATCTGGCCCGCCCATGGCGCGTTTCAGGAGTCACAGCGAGGATCGATCGAGGTGGGCAAGCTTGCCGACTTCACAATCTTCAACGCAGACTTTTTGACGATTCCTGAACAGGAAATACTCGAAGCGGAAAACATCATGACGATTGTGGGCGGCAAGATCACTTATCGCCGGGATTAATCTGCCACTACTTCTGCAGTAAACTCTGAATCTCGGTGCCTTTTGCCATCTGCTTTAACCAGCTGAAGGCACCAGACTCCAGCATCTCCTTACCGCCATCAAGCAAGGGCTTCAAGGATGCCCAGGTCAATGCACCGCCGGTACTGATGCGACATACTCCCGCTGCATTAAACTGTTCCATCGTGGCATTACGTACAAAGGGCGCCAATACATTCAGCGGCTTGTCCGTTGCAGAAACAAAAGACTCCACATGCTCCATCTCAACCAGCCCGGGCGCATAGAGTACTTCGGCACCGGCTTTCGAATAGGCTTGTAAACGCTCCAGTGTGTCATCACGATCATCAACTCCGCGAATCAGGTTTTCTGCACGAGCTGTAAGCAAAACAGGAACTCCCACCTCACTGATGGTTTCCACTGCAGCATGTACGCGCTCTACAGATTCATTCAAACCATAGATCAAGTGTTGGTCTCGACTGTAGTCCTCGATAGAAAGTCCAGCGACGCCTGTTTCAATAACTCGCTTGATGTTGTCACGCATCTGTGAAAGATCATCTGAATAGCCGTTTTCAAAATCGGCATTGATGGGAATGCTGGTAGCCGCAGAAAGCTGTCGACAATGTTCCAGTTTCTTACCCAGAGAAACCTGCCCATCGGCACGTCCCAGCGTGAAGGCGAAACCAGAACTGGTTGTGGCCAGAGCCGGATAGCCAAGACCTTGTAACACTCTGGCCGATCCCACATCCCAGGGATTTGGAATCAGCCAGGTGTCTGTTTGTTGATGCAGATCGGCAAAGACTGCACATTTACTCGCCTGATCTGGCATGGGAACCTACTTCTCGAATAACAAGACAAACTTACTGGTCTGTCCCTGAATAGAAGGATCAAAAACACCATTGGTTAATGGATCATCCCCATTCAGGTGCAGGTTGGAACTGCGAATCAAGGTCAAGCCAGCAGCCTCTGCGTAATCACGAATGATGGGTTCAGGAATACGATGCAATGTGCCCCCAACTTCAGGCCCAGCGTCTGCTTCGGCATGATGATCGACAGCTAGAAAGCGACCGCCGGGCTTCAACACGCGGGCGATTTCTGTAAAAGATTGCTCGGGATCACCCAGTGAAACACCCTGCGGTTCAAACCATAGCTCATGAGGCCCGAGTATCCAGGTCACAAGATCGATTGAACCATTACCAGGCTCCAGCTCATCAAAATTAGTAGTGCTAAGAGTTACGTTAGAAAGACTTGCTGCACGATTGTCATCAGCATCACCAGTAAAGCCCTCAAAGGCCGGTGGATTTTGCATGTACACCATACCATTGGAACCAACAGTTCGAGCGAGAATTTCGGTGTACCAACCACCGCCCGCTTCCAGTTCCAACACATCCATGCCTGCCTCGATCCCTGCAAAGGAAAGCACTTCGAGTGGCATGCGACGACCATCATCTTCCGCCTCTTCACTGGGGCGATCGCTATGATTCAGCGCAGCAGCCACCAGGTCTGCTGAAGATTGCGCATTTGCCGCGGTGAATCCAAACACAGCGACGGTTCCTAACACACTGACCAATCCAAATTTGTTGATATTACTCATACTGAATACCTCTCTGATGTGTCCTACCTACTTACCATTGTTTGTTTGATTTCGTGCTTCAGTTTAATGGCTAACTGCGTCCCCAACGAGCTGCGCCATCCACAGCGATCTCAGTACCGGACACATATTTGCCAGTTGGCGAAGCCAGATACACTACGGCATTGGCAATGTCCTCGCCGTCACCAAAAGTGCCAAGTGGTATACGCTCCAGTACTTCATCTGATCGTCCTTGCGCGATGATGAGACGGTCCACTCCTTCTGTACCCTTAATCGGTCCCGGTGAGATCCAATTGGCGCGAATACCATAAGGTCCCCATTCGGCCGCCAGGCTCTTCATTAAATTTTGAATGCCAGCTTTTGCCGCACCGGCATGAGCCGCGGTTGGCCAACCAGAATTCGCCTGAGTGGTGCTAATAGCAATAATGCGCCCACCGTCGTTCGCCTGCTTTAAATGCGGAAGTGCAGCCTGACAGCAGTGGAACGTGCCATTGAGATCGATATCGATGACGGTGCGCCATCCATTTGGCGATAACTCCTCCGTCGGACAGATGAAATTACCTGCCGCGTTGCAAACCAGTATATCGATCCCACCCATTTCTTCAGCAAGACTCTGGGTAGCAGACTGAACCGAGTCTTCCGCTCTTACATCTCCCACGCGATAAAGCACTTCGATGCCATCGTCAGCGGCGAATGCGTTGACTGCAGCTTGCAAGTTTTCTTCTTTGCGGGAAACGATGCCGACCTTGGCGCCTAACAAACCTAACCTGCGCACAATATGCGCGCCGATGCCCGTGGCACCACCGGTCACAATGGCGCGCTTTCCCTGGAGCAGATCAGCAGCAAAACTCATGGTTTAAATCTTTCTCCGTTTCAGAGCCGTTCAGGGTCGGGTGCGCACATACTTCTCGAAGCGTTGGCGACCAACCTGGCCAGCATAGATACTGCCCTCATTGTCGGTTGCCAGAAACTCGATGCCACTTCCAGTTGGCACTTCATAATCAGGAATAAACTCGGTTACGTAGCCCGATCTGGCGTCACCGATACGGATACCCCGCTCCCAACCGCGATTCCATTGTTCTCCGGACATGCCGTCGGCAGCGTAAAGCACGTCATTGTCGTCGATCCAAAGTCCAGAAGGACGTCCAAATTGTGTCCAGATATCCAACAGCTCACCTTGTTGGTCAAAAATCTGGATGCGATTGTTACCCCGGTCAGCAACAAAAAGACGCCCTTGCGAATCCATCTTCAAATCATGTGGATCATTGAAACGAGCGCTTTCCCTGCTCACCGAATCCACTCCGCCTCCCAGTTGCAGGAGGAAATCACCTGAAGAAGAAAACTTCATGATGCGATTGTTGCCGCCACGATGGCCATCAGCAATCCAGATATCGCCAGCAGGTGCTATCAACACTGCTGCCGGACCGTTGAAATGTTCCGTGTCATCCCCGGGCACACCGGCTTCACCGAGCCGCATCAGCACCTCACCTTGCTGATTCAACTTGATGACCTGATGACCCATGCCCCTTTCCATACCCGGAGCTCCGCGGGCATCTCCGTCAGGCGCACCTTCGGTAATCCACAGATTACCCTCGGCGTCCATGTCGAAACCATGGGGCCAGGCGAACAGTCCGGCACCAATTGATGTCACCACATTGCCATCACTATCTAACTTGTGAATCGGATTCAGATCGGAACCCGCACATTGATTTGCGCCGCAGCGCTCGACTATCCACAAATGCTCACCGTCGGGATCTGGATGAACACCTGTCACCACACCCATAGGGCGCCCCCCAGGCAGGTTTCCCCAGTGGTAGATCACCTGGTACGGGTTTGGTTGTGCCACTGCAAATACAGACAAGCACAACACGCAGAAGCAGAGTATCTGTCGCATTTTTTTGTTCTCCCTCTTCAGCGTACTTTGATGAGGTTTAGGTAGGCCTCGGTTTCAGCCATTGTATTACCATCTTTCTGAGAAAGCCCACTCGACCAAACAGACAGTTGCGCTCTGGGGAACCCGTGATTGGCTGGTATAAAGCCAATCGCTGCTTTATTCTCGAAGTTATGACTTCTCTACTCTACCCCACCACCAATCTCACCCAGGTTGAACAACTCAATATCGTTCGAGGTGACGGCATTTATGTCTATGACGACATGGGTAATCGCTATCTGGAAGGTCTGGCTGCGCTCTGGTGCTCTGCCCTGGGCTACGGCAATCAGGAACTGATCGACGCAATTACTCAACAGCTCGAAACACTACCCTACAGTCATATGTTCGGCGGTCGCACCCATCAGGTGGCCCGCGATCTGGCTGACAAACTGAGTGATATGGTGCCAGTCGACGGAGCGAGGATATTCTTTGCCAATTCGGGAAGCGAAGCCAACGATTCCCAAATCAAGATGCTGCATTACTACTTCAATGTAATTGGCAAGCCGCAAAAGAAAAAGATCATCGCGTTCGATCGTTCCTACCACGGCGTAACCATGGCTGCGGCGGCACTCACAGGCCTGCCGGTAATGCACACACATTTTGATGTACCGGTAGATGCGCTTGGTATCCTGCGTGCGGAATGCCCTCACTATTATCATGGACAACAGGAAGGCGAGACTGAGGATCAGTTTGTTGCACGACTGGTGGCAGATGTCGAAACGCTTATTGAGAAAGAAGGTGCCGACACTATCGCCGCCTTCATCGCTGAGCCCATTGGTGGCGCGGCAGGCGTGGTAGTACCTCCTGACAACTACTTCGTGGAGTTGCAGAAGGTCCTGAGCGAACACGACATCTTGTTTTGGGCAGATGAGGTTATCTGCGGTTTCGGCAGAACCGGCAATGACTTTGGTTCCACCACCATGCAGATTCAACCGCAGTTAATGAGTCTCGCAAAGCAACTTTCCTCAGCCTACATTCCTATCAGCGCAGCAATCATTCCAGGATTTATGTATGACGCTATGCTGGAACCCAGCAACCAACTGGGCATCTTCGGGCACGGCTACACTTACACGGGGCATCCGGTTGCAGCAGCGGCAGCACTCAAGGCAATCGAAATTTACCAACGGGGTAGTTTGTTTGCCCATGCTGCTGACGTTGGTGCCTATATGCAATCCAGACTCAGAGAGTTTGTTGATCACCCGTTGGTAGGCGAGGTCCGTGGCAAGGGCTTAATTGGTGCGGTCGAGCTGGTGGCAAATAAAGCACGGCGGGAAAGCTTCGCGGACGGAAAAATGGGCGCAGTTGCCAAACAGTTCTGCCAAGACAACGGCCTGTTGATCAGAGCAGTAAGTGGAAATTGCCTGGCTTTCTGCCCACCACTAGTAATCAATATGGAACAAATCGATGAGATGATTGAGCTTTTCCAGCGCAGCCTCGATCAAACTCTGGAAGTCGCACATGCAGAAAACCTCCTAACCTAGTCAAAAACAAAAAGAGGAAACCCATGCTAACAACAAAAAGAGTGAGACCTGCTGCTTTAGCGTTCGTTGCAGGATGCTTGTTGGCCGCCTGCAGTCAAGATAACTCTTCCAATACTCCAACGACAGTAACAGAAGTCGATCTTGTACTCACCAATGGCAAGGTTTTAACGGTAGACGACAGCTTTTCAATCCATGACACGGTAGTGGTAGATGATGGGTTGATAGTAGCAACCGGTGATAGCGCGCTGGCTGCGCAATACCGGGCAGACGAAACGGTTGATCTGGGTGGCAAACTGTTGATGCCCGGCTTTAACGATTCCCATACCCATATCCGAGGCCGACCCCTTCGCTACATTGAATTGGGTGGGGTGTCCTCCATCGCTGAGATTCAGGAACTGATTCGGGACAAGGTAGAACTCATCGGAGAAGGCGAGTGGATTACTGGCTATGGCTGGTCAGAGGATGAACTCGACGAAGGGCGCCGCCCACTGCGAGCAGATCTGGATGCCGCCGCACCCAATAATCCAATCATACTCACAAGGGCCGGCGGTCACAGCGCTGTAGTGAACTCGCTGGCTCTGCAATTGGCTGATGTCACTCTGGACACACCGCAGCCTGATGGGGGTGTGATTGAACGGGGTGATGATGGCGAATTGAATGGCATTATCCGGGAACGGCAGGGAATCGTAGGCAGCCTGGTACCAGACTCCACCTATGACGAAATAATTGCCAGCCTGGAAATTAACCTTAATGCGTTACTGGAATTGGGGATTACCAGTATTACTGACGCATCCAAAACACCAGCCGATTATGAAATGTTTGAAGAGCTCTATGCGAATGCAGATCTGCCCCTGCCCCGTTCCGCATTACAATTTCAGTGGCATGATCCAGAAGCCATCCTGGCATTGAACCAACGTGTCGGCGAAGGCAATGAGTTTCTCAAACCAGGACCCATCAAAGTGTTTGCAGATGGCGGATTCACTGGTCCTGCCGCGTTTACCCTGGTGCCTTATCTGGGCCAGGGTGAGTATCGAGGCTACCTCAACATGGGCGAGGGAGAGTTAGTCACCTTGCTGAATGAAATTCACGATGCAGGATTCCAGATGGGAATTCACGCCATCGGTGACGCGGCTATCGTTCTTGTAGTAAATACCCTTGCCGACACGCTGGAGCGAAACCCCCGTGAAGACCATCGGCACTATCTGAATCACTTCTCGATGCGCCCACCTGATCTGACAATGGAGTTGATGTCAGATCATGAAATACACATCACCCAGCAACCCAACTTCACCTATACCTTGGAGGGTCGGTATTCCGCCTACCTCGATGGCTGGAGGCTACAACATAATAATCCTCTCCGTTCACCAATGGATCATGGCATCACTGTCGCTATTTCCAGCGACATCCTTCCCATAGGACCAATGGTAGGAATTTATGCTGCGGTAACTCGTAAAGGAATGACTGGAACTGTGTACGGACCCGATGAAGCCATTACCATGGAAGAAGCGATTCGTGCCTATACGTTGACTGGTGCGTACTTAAATTTCGACGAAGAGGAAAAAGGTTCGCTGGAACCCGGCAAGTTTGCCGACATGATCCTGTTGTCGGATGATCTACTCACAATAGATCCCGAGCGCATTATGGACGTGCAAGTGGAAAAAACCTGGATTGGCGGGGAACTGGTTTACGAGAGCAGTGCCATTTAGTTAGTGGCAGATAGACACGAGCAGAAGCTGCAGGATACTCGTTGCAACTCTGCTGGTCAGTCTAAACTCAATAACGAACGTTCAGGGTGGCACCGAACCCCAGACTACCTGGCTGGTGCTGGTAGTTATACCTATAAGGTCGTTGATGGTACCGCCCCACTGTTGCCGCAGTGGATCAGTTTCTCACCGATCTGCATTACCTGCGGCCCAGATGATTTCCGCTTGAGACTATTCGGTTCCCGCAAAGCCCGGAATGGTATGCAATACTTGCAGTTGACTAAGCTGAGCATCAGATCCGTACATAGCTTCAACAGTCATACAACGCCGACGGCGCACTCGACTGAATGAGCGATTTTGATCGCTGCACACAATCATCTGTGACAATGAGCGGCCCTGATTGTACTCAGCCAGCTCATCAAAACTCATACGTTCAAATCTTGGCGTGGTGGTGGCTTCACATCCCAATAAGCTGAGACATACCATACTTAGAATTGGTAGTTTGTTCACTGCAAGGCTCCTCGCAAACTTAAATTCTTATTACTCGATTTTTGTTTGTCTTCGGGTGCTTTATTCTGTTGCTCTATCTTTTGTTCTTATTGTCTTTTTTCTTATTATCTCGAGTCCTTTGTTCAGGTGTTCAGGCTGTTTGGACTTCTTCTGTTTTTGATCTTCTTATTTCTTATAGCTGATTGCAAGAATAGATGGGCAAGCGGGAAAAATACAGTAGTATAGCGCCCCAGTAAGAGTAGATTTCCCATGTCCGACCCATCACAAAAATCCAGCTTTCTCCGCGTTCTTGGCCGCCGTGACGTCATCGCCCTGGCATTTGGCTGTATGATCGGATGGAGCTGGGTGGTTCTTACAGGGACCTGGATTACCTCTGCCGGCGTCATGGGCGCGATAACCGCATTTCTGGTTGGAGGTGGCGCTATCGCCATTGTCGGTCTGACCTATGCTGAACTTGCCTCCGCCTTGCCTTTTGCTGGCGGCGAGCATGTGTACAGCGAACGCGCACTGGGCTACGGCCCCTCATTTATCTGCACCTGGGCCATCATCCTCGGCTATATGTCCGTTATTGCCTTTGAAGCAGTCGCGCTGCCTACCGTGATGGACTCCCTGGTTCCCGGCTTGGATATCGGATACCTGTGGACTGTGGCGGGTTGGGAAGTCTATGCAACCTGGGTAGCTACGGGCATTTTGGGCGCTATCGTAATGACCACACTGAATGTGTTGGGGGTGAAATTCGTTGCGATTGTTCAGACCACAGTGGTGGTTTTGATTTTAGTTGTAGGTTTCGTTTTCGTAACCGGCGCAGCTTTTTCTGGTTCAACCAGTAACATCGATCCATTGTTCTTTGATGGCCTTAGCGGCATCGCTATTGTGTTAGTCATGGTCCCCTTCATGTTTGTGGGCTTTGATGTAATTCCCCAGGCTGCAGAAGAAATTGATTTGCCATTTCGCGACATTGGTACGGCTTTGATCATTTCCGTGATTATGGCGATAGCCTGGTACGCGCTCATCATCATCGGCGTCGGGATGGTAATGGACTTTGAGTCCTTGCTTACCGCTGACCTGGTCACAGCGGAAGCCAATGCCGTTGTTTACGGCGAACTCGGGGGCACCATCCTGTTGATAGCTGGGCTGGCAGGTATCATTACCAGCTGGAATGCACTGATTGTCGGTGCGAGTCGTGCAATTTATGCCATGGCCAAAGCCGGCATGTTGCCGCACTTCCTGGCAGAGATTCATCCACGCTATCACACACCGAAAAATGCCATTCTGCTAATTGGCGCCCTGTCTGTGATTAGCCCTTTCTTCGGCCGCGCCGCGCTAGTGTGGCTGGTGAATGCAGGCGGGCTGGGCATTGTAGTTGCCTATGGTTTCGTTGCCTTGTCTTTCCTGGCCCTGAGAAGAAATGAACCGGAACTGGAACGCCCTTATCGCGCACCCGGCGGCATGGCTACTGGTTACCTGGCATTGGTGCTTTCAATTGGCATTGGCGCGCTTTATTTTCCCGGCAGCCCATCAGCCCTGGTTTGGCCACAAGAATGGTCAATCATTTTCTTCTGGATAATCCTTGGCGCGGTATTATTCACCATGTCCCGCATGGCTCCTTCCAGAGCCGCCCAGCAATTAGCAGATTAACTAGCTATTAAGTGCTTCAACAAGTTGACGATGGCGACGTCGACTCACAGGAACCCGGTACCCTGAAGTCAGGGTGATTCGCTGATTACCGATTTCTCGAACTTTTGACATGTTGACGATGGCTGATCGATGGGTCTGCTTGAAGTGGCCCTGGTGAAGTTGTTTCAACATCTCCTTCATCGTTCCGCGCACTCTAACCTTGCGCTGGGCTGAATGTACAATGACGTAGTTGTCATCAGCCAACAGCCAGTCGATTTCATCTATCTTCATTCTGACTGTACCGGAATCGGTTAGCAGCGAGAGCATACCGTTACCATCACTGCTGGAGCTGGAAGCATTGATCGCTTCCGATTTCTTGAGCTCACGACGCCAAATACTCAACAAAAGAAAATAGGCCAGCACTTCGAAATGGAACCATTTAAATGCCTGCTCACCCAGCACAAAATCAAAAGTTACACGGGCCACACGTTCCAGCCAGAATACCCAGTACGCACTGGTCAATATCAGCACATGACATCCTGCCCACAACAGAGATGTTGGAACATGCAATGAGAGTGCGGGGCTACTCAGCAGACTGTGTGGCAATGTCTGTTTAGCCAGGTAAGCAAGTCCAACGCTGACACCGAACCATGGCAAATAAAGATATAGCCCAAACAATGTATAGTGAACGAACGGTGTGTCGCTGCCGTTGAAATAGATTCCTTTTGCCACTTCCATAATGACAAACCCAAGCCAAACGGCTGCCAGGCTGACTACCAGCACGCGATGTTGATACAGATCGACCATGAGTCTTTGCGGCACTTTCAAATCCCGATCGCCTCTGCAGATCAAGAATTCATCATGGGGTGAATGGTAAAGGGAAACGCCCCGGATTACCCCTCCCCGTAGAACCGCTTACCACAACAGAAAAGCCACTCACCCCTCTCAGCTTTTCTCTACTCTTGTGTGAGTTGAGCATTGAATTCGACCTCTTAACCTCAAGGAGAACACAATGCGTTTTTGTCTAATCGTTTGCGCCACTCTATTTAGCTTGACTACCAGCGCTGCAGAGCCCCCCGAGGAGCCCGTGCGGGTGAACTCTCTTGGGGCTGCGCTCGATGGTTACTCACCGGTTTCCTATTTCACCGAAGGTAAGCCAGAACTGGGAGACCCGGCATTTTCCGCGATACATAACGGGATAAGCTATTGGTTTACCAATGCCGAGCAACAAGCAGTATTTGAAGCTGACCCTGAAAGCTACGTTCCGGCCCATGGAGGTTGGTGCACCCTCATGATGGGCGGGTCCGGCAGGAGAACCCCTGGTCACCCGGAATCCTGGTCAATCGTTGACGGCAGGCTGATGCTCTTCTGGTCCGGCGATACGGAAGAAACCAAAGGCATGGGGATGCAAAACTGGCTGAGCAAAACGAAAGGCACAGAGTCGGGAGCCCGCAGCGTGGTCGCTGCTGCAGACAAGAATTGGGCTCGCTTTTTGCAAGGTGATCGCCAATCGCGGATTTTTCTCTATAAAGAAAGCGACAAGCAGGCGGTCACCGAAACTCAATTAGCTGGAGCACGAATCCAGCTAATTGAATAGTCTTAACCTTTGCTAACGCCAAACACCAACGCCAACAGAACTAAAGAGTCTCTCTGGATTCGGCGTAACTCTTGCCGAATCCGGAAGGCATTTCTAGCCTGCAGTAACGGTTAGGATATTGGTGTGGACTGCGTCCAACACTTTCTCTGCTGTGTTACCTGTCACTGCCGCCTTAAATCCATCACGACCAGCCGTTCCAATGACCAAAACATCGGCGGAGATTGCGTGGGCCACTTCCGGAATAACAGATTCTGCCGGGCCTTCTACTGAATGTGCATGCAACGGATCGATGCCAGTTTGCTCAGCCAGATCATCCGGATACACATACTTGTTGGCATCGGAATAAGCATTTACTGCATACAAACTTCCACCGGTTTGCGAATCCTTTAACTCCTGACCGAACTGAATGACACGCTTGTTCAAAGTATTGTGCAGATCGTCTTTGGCCTTGATGTCCAAGGCAACCAGCACTTTAAGTTCATCCCCAATATTGTCTTTCTTGATCAGGTAAACCGGACAAGGTGCGTTGCGTAGCAGGGTCCAATCCGAAGTTTTAAGAAAGCGCCGTTCGGCACCACTGTGAACTGATGCAGCTTTGATAATGAGATCAGCTTCAGCCCTGCTGGCAGCAGGGGACAGCGCATCTCGCCATTCGTTGGCCCATTCAATTTCGACAGTGACATTGAGATCTTTGTCGATTAATGGTTTCACCATCGCGTCTACCCAGGCTCGATGGCGAGCAAGTTCGACGCGCCTGAGAGCATCCGGGTCTGCACTATCGCTTGCGCTATAAATGCATTCATAGACGTGGATGCTCACGTCTTGATTGCCAGCGGCAATCCATTCTGCATTCTGCAGAGCAAGTTGTGTGTCTGTAGTTGGATCAATTACAACGAACAGTTTGCGAAACTGACTCATTTAACACTCCTGATTCACGTGTTTAAGAAACTAGGTCCAGTATAGAAACTGTCCTGAAAATCAGTGTTGACGAGGATCAACGGCTAGTTGAGATGGGCTTTCGCTCCGATTAATGCGCTTGCTAATTGGGTCCATGTGGTTGACACTACCTGCAATTCCTCGATTAGAAGGATTGCCCAATGAAAACTCTTAACTCATTGATTTCCCTGGCGTCCATATTCGTTTTGATGGCTGGACAGACGCTGGCCCAGAGCGACTATCAGGTGCCCCGTACCATCGACGGCCACCCCGATTTGCAGGGGGTTTGGGAGAACAACACAATCACTCCGGTAGAAAGACCGGATGTCTTCGGCGACCAGGAGTATCTAACAGACGAAGACATAGCCTTCATCAATCAACGTATTGGTGAAATCATGGCTGCAGGAGAGGATGCGTTATTTGGCGGTGGAGTATTAGAAGCCGTATTCAGCGGCGAAATTAATTCCTACGACCCCAGCACTGGTAACTACGATTCACAGTGGATGGCCACACGCACAGTGCACCGGCGCACGTCGCAAATAGTCGATCCACCAGATGGCAAGTACCCACCTCGAACCGAAGCAGCAGTCCAGGCAGCGCGAGAATTGCGAGAGTGGCGCGAAGCACACCCCGCCGATTCCTGGACTGACCGCCCGCTGGGTGAGCGTTGTTTGTCTTTCGGGGCACCGCGACTGGGATCCGGATATAACAGCTACTGGCAGATCGTGCAGTCGAGAGATACCGTCGTGATCTACCAGGAAATGGCTCACGATGCCCGCATCATTCCCATTGTTGAACAGCCCCACGCACACGAGAGCATCAAACTGTGGCATGGTGATTCCCGTGGCTGGTGGGAAGGCGATACTCTGGTCATCGAAACCACAAACTATTCTGATGCCAGCAGCACATCTCCTGAAACTGACAAGAAAGTAAATATCGAACGCATCACTCGAGTGAGTGACAATGCCTTGCAGTATCAACTAACGTCTCATGACCCCGGGCAATTTGCAGCTCCCTTTACCCGAGAGATCATTTTCGACTACACCCCCGACAAGATTTATGAGTACGCCTGTCATGAAGGCAACTATGGCATGTACAACATTCTTTCCGGTCACCGCGCCCAGGAACGCATGGCCGCCCAAAGCCAGGACGATTAACAACAAACTAAAGCAATCAATGAGGCCGGTATTCCGGCCTCATTTCTTTAAACCGAAGCATCGACACATCGAACCATGCACCATTTGTTATGAAAAAACTAACTCTGCTGTCGATATTTGCCTTCCTGACTTTTCAGGCAGTGGCCCAAGAGGCTTATTATCTGGCCAACGAAGGGGTCATGGTGACAGATGGTGAGACCAAGATTTTGTTCGACCCTCTCTATCCAGAAAGCTATGGTCAGTATCTGTTAGTGCCGGATGAAGTGCGTAATGCGATCTTCGCTGGCGAAGCGCCATTCGACGATATCGATGCGGTATTCGTCAGTCACTTTCATGGCGATCACTTCTCTGCGGAAGATTCATTGGCTCTCCTGCAGGCGCAATCGAACGTTGCCCTCTATGCACCGCAACAGGCAGTCTTGGGAATGCGTACTATTGCGACTGATGAACAGGAAAGTGTATTCGATCGAGTGCATGCGGTGAGTCTGCAATACAAAGACGCGCCCGTTACTCTACGAATGGATAACCTCCTGGTGGAGGCAGTTCGCATACCTCACTCAGGTTGGCCCACCGGACGGGTAGATGTGGAAAATATTGTGTGGCGCGTCACGCTCAACGACAACACCACGGTCGTACACATGGGGGATGCGGACCCAAATGATGTGCACTTCGCACTCAATCCGGAATACTGGGGTCGCGTCACACCCAACGCCGCCTTTCCTCCGTACTGGTTCTTCGCCAGTGACGCCGGACAGGGAATTCTGGAAAACCGGGTTGGTGCCCGTCGTAATGTCGGTGTGCATGTACCCGTGCAGATTCCAGGCAGCCCGATGGCCAGACCGATTGAGTTACGCAGCGCTGATCTGTTTACCAGACCCGGTGAGACCCGTAGTCTGGAATGAACTCGTCTTTCTACCCAGCTCTACTATCCACCCTACTCCGATCCTACTCCGACCCCACTACCCACCCTGCCAGTCATCCGATTAGGGAATAACAACCGCAACCACGGCGACTACCATAAGCACCGCGAATGTCGAACGAAGGATGCGGGCTGCTCGCGGGCGGCGAAACAATGGACTGATAGCGCTGCCGAACCACAGCCAGGTGATGTTGACCGTCACTCCCATCCCGAAACACACCAGACCCGTCAGGCCATAAGCCACTATTGGTGAATCACCTGGTAACAGGAACTGAGAGAACACGGCCAGGAACACAGCATAGGCCTTCGCATTCAACAGATTTATCAAAAAACCATCTACGAAGGCCGGTTGCTTCGCACTGGCTTGCTGGTCTTC
>JAKSCP010000089.1 GCA_022360535.1 Pseudomonadales bacterium
ATTGGCATCAACACCGTAGAGTTGATTACCGTTGGCATCCAATGCACGGAAGGGGTTACCGGGAATCTCACCACGCACCACTGGCAGCTCGCCAATACGGGAGTTACCTGGGTTAGACGTAGAGGTGTAAGTACGCTCAGCCAGACGAGTACGGAAACCCTGGACTTGGAAGGTCAAGTCATCACTGTATTCCCAGGTCGCGTTCGCGTAGAACTGTGTGGTATCTGTTGGCTCACGATAAGAACGGTTGTCACCGAAATCGAAGAAGCAGCTAGACCCTAGTAGGTTACCCGTTGGATTTGCCACAACGTTTGGTGTGTAGTCCGTACGTGCGGAGCCTGGCGCACAGGCTGGATCCGGAGTTCGTGAACGTTCGCCGGTGTAAAGACCATCTGCACCACGGTCCGGTGTAAACCAGTTACCTGGTGCGTTTGAGGAAATAGTCAGACCAGAGTTCGCCAGCAGACTACGCTCATCCCAACCAAGGCGGCTGTTAGAGCGGAATTGTCCGGCTACAACAACATCGAGGTCGCCGATTTCGCCACCCCACATCATTGCCACAGAGTGCTCATCGTAGTCACCGTCGGCAGTTTGTTCAGCGTAGGTGTCGACCTTAAGACCGTCATAAGACTTATAAGGAACGAAGTTGACCACACCGGCCACTGCCTCGTTACCGTACAGTGCTGCAGCACCGTCCGCCACGATATCCATACGCTGGATAGCGATGGTAGGAATTAGTGCGTTGACGTTCTCTGATGCGAGACGCTTACCATCTAACAAGGTGAGCGTAGATCGCTCGCCGAGACCACGAAGGTCGATTTCCGATGAACGGGAGTCAGTACCCTGAATCGTATTGCTGCGCGCAGACGCAGGACCATTTACGAAACTCAAGTTCTGCACAACCTCAGCCAAGTTCAGCGTACCCTGCGCTTCCAGATCCGCCGCATCAAGCTGCGTGACTGAGGAAGCCTGGGTGAATCCTTCACTACGACGAATGAAAGATCCGGTTACCACCACTTCTTCTACCTGCTGATCTTGCGCCAGCGAAGTTTGGGATAGTGGGAGCAGAGACATGGAAATTGCCGTACAAAGCAAACTACGCTTATGTGGAATTTTATACTGCATACAATCTCTCCAAATTTCTTTTATTTAAGAAGCTTCTTTTTTTGTAGGTAATCACGCACTTATCCATGGGCATGCATGATCGCCATCATCGGATAGTAATTAAAAAAATGCGCAAGTAAAGCATTTGGACGAGATAAATTATTGAAAAATAAGGATATTTTGAGTTAAAGGGATTTCGAAAATCGAATTACTTAGAGTTGAAAATCTAGCCTTCCACTAATGGAATTCCAAACCGTGAGGAAATTCAGCAAACAGGGCGTAGTTTAAATTCGATTTTCAGCAGGAGTTACTAATATTAATTTACAATTAAAACTATTTTCACGTAGGAGATACGCGAAAAAATTTAGAAAACTAAATATAGTTAAACCCAGAATTTTAATAGGTGTTCGTTGCACAAATTAACAATAGCCGCCTACCACAGTGAGCAGGCAGACCAGATGTGCACCTATCGGATCAAAACAGAATTTAAGTAATAGCCTGTTGGAGTTCAGGCTGCAGACTCATCCAGGCTGGATTCGTTGCTCTCTGGCGCGTGCTGCATCATTTCTGCAACGTGCTGCAATGTAGACAGAATAGCAGTTTGCTCAAAAGGTTTGAGCGTTTCAAACTCAGAGATAAATTTAGCCTGCATCGGATGAGGTGCGGATCGTAAAACCGACTCACCCATTTCAGTTAATTGCACGTGGGATTTGCGACGATCAACTTCAGAGCGATAACGGGCCGCTAAATCCATAGTTTCCAGGCGATTGAGAATAGTTGTAGCTGTAGCCTGGCTAAGACTGATCTGCTCCGCGAGCTGGCCAAGGGTAGCCGAGGGAAAATCACGAATAGCACGCAGCAGCATGAGTTGAGGCGAAGTCAGTCCAGAGGTTCGGCGGATATGGCTGGAATGAAGGTCTGATGCTCTGATGATTTTTCGAATGGATGCTAAAACTGCTTCAGTCGTGTCTTCCAAACGTACTTCCTCATAACTAGTAAAGCGTAACTCCCTAGCACGAGAGAATTCTCTGCTAAAGGCATACACTGGTCAACTCGCTTCGTCGCAAAAGCACTATTACTTATTTCTGCAAAATCTGAGTGACAAACGGTAAAACCTGATATAGGACTGAACTACTCAATCAGCAAGCAATCGAAGAATGCTTTTGCATTGTTGATGTCCTCTCGTCCCCCAAAATAAAAAGCGACGGGGAAACCTGAAAAAGTCAGGCAACTGCTTGTAAATTATGGAGCAATCATAATTAGCCAATTAATTATGTTGCTAATAGTGTTTCAATAAAATCTCCATTCACGCAGTCAATTTATTGTCAGGTAAGTGCCTGCAGCAGACATTCCTGGTTTTAGATAACCGATTAGAATTCTCTCAATTGCCTATTCCTAGTCATCGAAAGACTTTGGTCTTCAACCTACGCCTATAGTAAGAAAACGACCGGCGCTGTGTTAGATACTCATACAACCGCTGCTGACTTCTTAGTATTAGAAGTTGCAAACGACCCCATGCGAGTAATTGAATTCCGTTAGATCACAATTCCTTTAGCATCTCTTAACCAATTGTCGGAATAGTTTCCCAGGCGATATTTCAACTGCTCCATGACGCGAGCGGTTTCACCTGACTCCTTTTTGGTAGCAGGCAGCTCTCCCATTCGTAGTCATAATTCTTCAAACAAATAGTGGTCAATTAAGCCACAACCTGCGATTTTTCTCGCAGACCGCCAAAAAATTAACATATTTCGAGCGAATGTCAACTATTTGTTAAGGCGAATAGGTGTTGGTCAGTAAGCCACCGGAATGAAAAATCAGATTTAACTGACTTGAAGTACACGCTGTAAGGAGAACCATAAAATGGATTCCGGCCTGGCCGCATAGCGCTCTGCCCAAAGTTTGGAGATGTTGACGATCAGATCGTGCGGATCAATCGCACACTTGAAAATTTCGGAAAGTAGGTGTTTCTGGATTTCTGTTTAGTGCCAATTACAGAGATTGCGACCAATGACGACGTTTGTAATCTCTGCGTGATACGCGCAAAAGAAAAGGGCTCCCTAAGGAGCCCTTTCTTTCATTTTAGACTTCTTGCCGTAACTTCAGCTAGAAATCGTATTGCGCTCTGGCGTAAATCACCCTATTGAGCGGATCCTGCAATTGCCCAAGCAAGCCGGCAAACTCCGGCGAGCGTTGCGGCTCTCTATCCGTCAAGTTTCGTCCACCAATAGTGAATGTCAGCTCGCCGTCAAACAACTGCACACCACGGTAGGTGCAGTTTGCGTCCAACTGGGTCCACGCTTTGATGTTCGTCTCCCGAATACCGGCTGGGCGGAAGAAACCACCGAAGTTATCCAGGTGAGTGAATAACGGTCCATCATAGTTTTCCATTTCGCCGACATAGCGAGTAATGGTATTGATGGAGTGGTTACCACGAGTCCAACCGATCTGCAGATTAATCTTCTCTTTAGGAAGGTTTGGTGCAGCACCAGTCTGGTCGTTGTAGTTACCAGCACCGTCACTGACTGGATCCGTCGGCTTGGACTGATACAGGAACTCGTCAATGTAAGTCGCCTGTACTCCGATGCGGAAGTCGCCAACGTTGTCCCAGCTAAAGGTGTAACTACCTTGAATATCAAAAGCAGTCACTTCCACAGTTTCCGCGTTACCTGCGCCCAATCCATTCACCTGGAGAATCGTTCCTAGATCGCCAGGGTCACGAATGATGTCCTTGTTGGACAGTGGATTGGCAACCCAGGCTGCCAGCTGCTCAGGGCTTGGTCTGGTAGCAGCGCTGAGGCCATCACCTGTAAAGCCTGTTGCCTGCTGAAAGGCCAGGAAGTCAAACGACATGATGTCCTGCGCGCTGGTGTTGATAATTCGATTCTCGAAGAACGTATTGTTGTAAGTCACCGAGAGGCTGAAGTTATCAAAGTTAAGGTCGAATCCGAACTGGTCTGATTCAGAAAGCTCGTTTTCCAGATTGGGGTTACCACCAGAACAAGCGGTAGTGAACGCATCGAAGTCACTGAAACGGTCAGTTACAGTAGACAGACCACACGTCACTGGATCGAGCAACTGCTCAAGCGTTGGTGCGATGAACGCATCACCATGGGTAGCACGCAGGGTCAACCAGTCAGTAGCTTGCCAGGTTAGACCGTATTTCGGGTCCGTAGATTCCTGTCCGGTGGAGAATTCCTCACGACGTACCGCCGCTGAAAGTTCCAAAGTGGACAGAACCGGGAACGAAAACTCGGCAAAGTAAGCATCGATTTCACGGGTTCCGGAAGTGATAACTTCCTGCTCCGTGCCACCAATCCAGGTATCACCAGCTAACTCCACTTGCGAAGGCGTATTGGTATAGGAATCGTCACGCCATTGGTAACCGATCGCCGCACCGATTGGACCGCCGGGCAGTTCGAAACTTCCCAGAGGAATCTCACCGTTTAGTACGATATCGATGACATCCAGGTCACGCGCTTCCCACTCAAAGTCTCTCGCCGCAATGGCATCCATCACATGAGTGCGGGTGGCATTGGCAGGATCGGTGACGAAGAATGGGTTGTAACAAGAGTCACGGTCATTCACTACATCACAGTTCAGACCTTTGATCATCTCCGTGATGTCATAGTTCTGATTCGACATCAC
>JAKSCP010000086.1 GCA_022360535.1 Pseudomonadales bacterium
CCCAAAGCTCGCGTCGCGTGGCCCGTAGACACCGGCGTTATTGATGAACACATCGATCGCCTCATCTTTGATGGCATCGGCGAAGTCGGCCATGGACGACTCGCTATTAACGTCCAGCGAGTAGAGTTGCAAGTGGTCATTGGCTGCCGCTAACTCTGCCACTTCTCCCGCGGCTTGCGGATCGCGGCAGGTAGCCAGGACCCGATCTCCCCGTTCGACATATTGCTTAACAAACTCCAGGCCGATGCCTCGATTTGTGCCGGTGATGAGTACTGTTGCCATGGCTGTTCTCCGTCTGAACCAGGATGTGGGATCGACTACCGACCCGAAGGAGGCGGTAGGGTACACAGCTAACTTCTAGTGGTCAAAGGTAACCACTCAGACATTACGACGTCTATTAAGGAAACAGATTGCAACCTGCGATTCCTGCCGCTCGACGGAACTTTCTGGTCGGCCCGGGCCAGTTTGCTATACTGCCTAGCCCCAATTATTCGAACTAAAACAAGGAAATATAAATCCCATGCACCCTCTTGCTGTTAGAAGTCTGTTACCCCTGGCGATCGCCAGTTTCACCTCGACAGTATTGGCCCAGGACCCTGAAGAAATCGTCGTGGTGGGTGTGGTCCCCGCTGGCTCCAGTCTGGAGCTCAGCAAACTGCCTTACCCCGTTCAGACAGCGACAGCCGACGATCTGAATAATATCAATGGCCTGAGTCTGGCAGATTTCATGCGTCAGAGTTTCGGCAGTGTTTCTGTCAATGATGCACAGAACAACCCAATGCAGAGGGATTTACAGTACCGTGGTTTTACCGTTTCCCCACTGCTTGGCCTGGCCCAGGGTCTGGCGGTTTATCAAAACGGTGCGCGAATCAATGAGCCGCTGGGCGATGCAGTAAACTGGGATCTCTTGCCCCAATCAGCCATCAATCAGATTCGCCTCAGCGGCGGTGCTAACCCACTTTACGGTCTGAACAGTCTTGGCGGTTCCCTGGTCATCGACATGAAGGACGGATTTAGTTTTCAGGGCACCAATGTCGAAGTCAGCACAGGATCTTTCGGACGTACGCAGTCCAATCTCGAAATCGGCGGCAACGATGGAACCCTGGGTTATTACCTGAACGTTGAACACTTTTCAGAAGACGGTTGGCGCGACCAGTCCGAATCCGACGCCATCAACCTCTACGGCAGTGTCGGATGGCGATCGGAATACAGTGCACTCAATTTCAATCTGCAGCATGGCGAGTCTGACCTGATCGGTAACGGCGCGTCACCCATTGAACTCATTGACATCAGCCGCACAGCCATCTTCACTGGACCCGACGTTACTGAGAACGATATGACTATGGCGAGTCTGGACTTTGCTCACCAGGTTTCCAGCACCATTAGTTTCAGCGGTAACTTTTTCTGGCGCGAGAACGACACCGATTCATTCAACGGTGACGGTACCGAGTTCGCTGTCTGCGAATTCGCAGGTGGTGAAGGGCTCATCGAAGGCCTGGAAGAAGACGATGTGGAAGAACTGGGAATCGACGATGATGAGTTGTGCGAAGGTCAATTCGCCGACGCCGAAGCACTGGAAGATTTCCTGAACGACCTCGCCATGGACATGGGCGAAGACGAAGAGTTCAACATCGAAGGTTTTGAAGATGACGACTTGTCGGGTACCGGCATTCTGTCCGATGACGCTATCAACAACATCAGCAGACGTGTGCAGGAAAGCTTTGGTGCAGATTTCCAATGGACCGTGCAGGGAACCTTCTTCAACAAACCAGGACAAGTTGTTTTCGGCGGCGCCTATTTTCAGGGTGATTCCGATTTTGATTCCGTTCTGGAGCTGGCGGGTATCGATCCTCTCACGCGAATTACTACCGGTTTGGGCACAGGGACTTTCGTTGATGAAGCAGCAACAGATATCAAGACAGAAACCGAATCCATCAGCGCCTACATCACAGCAACATTGGACATCACTGATGCATTGGCTCTGACTCTTTCTGCCCGTGCCAACGACACCCAGGTCAAACTGAACGATCAATCCGGCGAACGCCCTGAGCTAAATGGAGATCACAGCTTCGATCGTATCAATCCCGCTATCGGCATTGCCTACCAGGCCAATGACAACCACAATCTTTATGCATCCTATAGCCAGTCTTCGCGAGCACCTACTCCGATAGAACTCGCCTGTAATGAAGGTGTATTCGACCTTGCCGTGCAGTTTGCCCTGGCAGACGGTGAAGACCCGGATGATGTTGATTTTGAATGCCGACTACCCAATGCGTTCCTGGCTGATCCACCATTGGAGCAAGTGGTCGCCAAGAACTTTGAGTTTGGTTCCCGAGGCCTTATCGGTAACCTGAACTACACAGCAGGGTTCTTCCACACCACCAACGAAGACGACATTCTGTTTCAAACTACGGGTCGCTCTACCGGACTGTTTGCCAACGTGGATGAAACACAACGAGTAGGATTTGAAGGCAGTATTGGTGGTCAAATAGAAAACCTGAATTGGTTTGTTTCCTATAGCCACGTCGATGCCAGTTTCCAGGATGACTTCAAAGTGTTGAGCCCCAACCACGAGTTCGCCGATGATGAAGGCGAGATTCAGGTTAACAGCGGTGACAGCATCCCAGGCATTCCAGAGAACCAATTCAAGTTGGTGACTAACTACCAGGTCGATCAACATCTCA
>JAKSCP010000090.1 GCA_022360535.1 Pseudomonadales bacterium
CCTGACCGGAGACATAAAGAGTCTTTACGTCGCCATTAACAACAGTAACCAGCTGCGTGTAGCTGGGATTGGAGTTAATGAATTCTTTCTCAACTTCGGCTGACTGAGCAGATGTTGAATAGCCGAGTCCGCTTAAGCAAAGCAGAATAAGCGTGGCACTTAAGTTAACCGGTTTGTGCTGATTATTTGGCATGACTTATCCGTCCTTCTGATTTCTGCTGTCATTCTTCCATGGCAAGCTGAAGATGCCCAGCAAATACCTGCGGTTGACACCTTCTCATTAGAAGCCGGAGACGCAACCGGGTATAATGCGCGCCAGTTTGTAAGTCTCTCCCCCAATCAAGTAGCGATCAGTTGAAAACCGAGTTCTTAGGTAAATCCCTCTCAGGCCCATTTACAGTTCCCTCCGGTATCGTTACTTGCTCCGCCAACATCATCCAGCGTGTCTTTGACACCATGCCGGAAGTCGGCGTGCTCACCACCAAGAGTATCGGTCCTGAACCGAGACTTGGCTATCGCGAGCCGGTCCTGACCCAGTACGAACCGGGTAGCTTCACCAATGCGGTAGGTCTGACCAATCCCGGCGCTGACCGTTCTGCCGAGTTATTGGCTGAGCTGGATATCCCGGAAGATCGTTTCCTGCTGATTTCAATTTTCGGTGGCAGCGTGGAAGAGTATGTGGAAGTGGCCCGCAAACTCGCTCCCCACGGCGATGGCCTGGAACTCAACCTTTCCTGCCCCCATGCCAAAGGTTATGGCATGGCCATGGGCCAGGATCCGGAACTCGTGCAGGAAATCGTTGCCGCCGTGAAAGCCGCAGTCGATATCCCGGTTATTGCCAAGTTGACACCGAACGTGCCAAGCGTGGCAGAAATCGCCCAGGCCGCAGTGGCCGGCGGGGCCGATGGAATCTGTGCTATTAACACGATGGGCCCGGAGCGTTACGACGCACATGGCCATCCAATCCTCAGTAACGAAGTCGGGGGTGTATCGGGCAAAGTTATTCTTGATCGCGCCTTAGAGTGCGTGCGTGAAATTCACGAGGCGGTGGATTGTCCCATCATTGCCTGCGGCGGCATTAGCAGCGCGGCCAATGTCAGAGCCTTTCAAGAGGCTGGTGCAACCATTATCGGCATAGGCTCTGCGCTGGTAGGGATGGACACCAATGAGATTGGCGATTACTTCCGCGTTCTCAGTCAAGACTTAGTCGACGATAATGAAAATGCTGAAAGTCTGGTGCGTTATGACATCGACATGAGTTTTCGGCCGGTAACTCTGGTCGAAAACAAAACCATAACAGATGATATTTGTATTCTTACGTTCGACCGCAAGATCGAGATCGAAGCCGGCCAGTTTGTGTTTCTATGGATTCCCGGTCTGGGTGAGAAACCTTTCTCCGCGCTCACTGACGATCCATTCCAATTGGCAGTGATTAACCTGGGTGAGTTTACCGAAGCACTCATGAGCCTCGAACCCGGCACAGAAGCCTACGTGCGCGGCCCGCATGGCAACGCGGTAGCACCACCAGCGGAGTCGAAAATTATTGCGGTGGCTGGCGGTACTGGTCTTGCTGCTGTCTACCAACTGGCACGAGACTTCGGCAACACCGAAATCTTTTTCGGCGCGCGATCTGAAGAACGCTTGTATTTCGTGGACGAGAGCGCCGAAGTCAGTGATCTGCATATTGCCACTGACGATGGGAGCCGTGGCCACCACGGAGTCATAACGGAACTTCTCGAACAACGATTGAACGAACTTTCAATGGAGGAGCGTGACAAGCTCGTGTTCTACAACTGCGGACCAGCGCCCATGGTGCACGCCGCAGAAAAAGTAGAGCGCAAATTCTGCTCACCGGAACGCATTTTCAATGCCATCGATTATTGGACCAAATGCGGAGTCGGAATTTGTGGCGCCTGTGATGCACCAGATGGGCGCCGACTCTGTGTCGATGGGCCATTTCTCGATGCGGCTGATAGCGACAAGCCAGTACCTACCAACCCGGCTTAATCAAAGCCACTGCGAAAATGCCTGCGATTGTTAAGAGCGAAATAACAAAATAGATCGTTCTACTTTGCCTGGTCTTGCCTCGTTTTAAGGCCATGGTGCCGAACCCAATATAGAGCAGTAGCAGCCCAATCTTGATAGTGACCCAACCCACCACCAAGGGGTACTGGCGAGTGACAATTACCAACCAGATCGCGCTCGCCAGCAACAGCGTGTCATTGATATGGGGCAGGATGCGAGTGAGCCGTGCTTGCAGTAGTGCCGATTCAGTCAGCATCCAGATCCCGCGCAAGGCAAATCCCGCCAACGACAACACCGCGAAACCAATGTGCAAATGCTTGATGAGTAGATAGCTATTCATTAATTCATCAAAGAAGTAGGGCTGATATTGAAAGTGTAGCACTGCCACAGGCACTGGCTCGACAAGCCCTGTGCCTTGGCATAGCATCCGATGGAAACAAATGGGTGTCCTTTAAACTCCTTCCTTTAAACTCTCTTTAAACTACACAAAACAATAAGAAGAGGTAACGCCATGAAACGTCGCGAGTTTCTCACCAGTGCAGGGATTCTTACTGCGGGAGTTGCAAGTCGCAGTCACGGGCAGGAATTACCGCCTTACCAGCCTCGGGATTGGTCGGGGAATACACCGCTGCGTTATCCCGATCCGGATATGATTGCGCTGGACAGTCGTTTCCAACGTTATATTCCTTTCAATACGCCTATTCGCCGCCACCATGTGGGCACGTTGTGGGCGGAAGGGCCGGCCTGGAATGGCGTAGGCCGTTACTTGGTGTGGAGCGATATTCCCAGTAATCAGCAACTGCGCTGGTTAGAGGATGACAACGAAGTCACTGTTTTTCGTGATCCAGCCGGGAATAGTAACGGCAATACCTTCGACCATCAGGGGCGGCAGCTATCTTGTGAACATGGCAACCGCCGGGTCGTGCGCTACGAG
>JAKSCP010000352.1 GCA_022360535.1 Pseudomonadales bacterium
ATGGTGAATAATGGGAACACCGAGAAAAGCATGGAAGAGTTCTTCTCCAGTTTCCTCAATGTAATGAAAGCTTGGATGTTGCGACGCATCTTGCAGGTTGATCGGCTCTGCATGCTTGGCGACCAGACCGACCAGACCTTCACCAATTTCCAGACTCACATGACCAACCGCTTCCTTGTTCAATCCTTCGGAAGCCATCAGTACGTGGCTATTGAGATCAGCGTCGAAGAGAAATACAGAGCAAACCTGGGTTTCCAGAGAACGCCGGACTCTCTTGACGATGATGTCCAGAGCAATCTGCAGGTCCTTTGCTGCGTTTACTTCTTGTACGATTCCGCGTAATTGTTCCAGCATATCTTGATAGCTTCTCTCATTAGCCGCTTCACACCGCTTACTTTCCCTTTACGGGAAAACATTGAAGCTGGTGCAATTACTGTCGCGACTGTTGGCGACTGAGGATTCTCAGCATCCTGCCAAGAAGAGTTCTTATTGTTGATTTACGTAATTCTTAAGTGGGTTGAGCAGTTCCTGCAAAGCGCGCCGGTAAACATCACGCTTAAACTCAATTACTTGATCGACCGGATACCAGTAGTTAACCCAGCGCCAGTCATCGAACTCCGGCTGACCTGACTTGCTCAACGCAATTTTTTCTTCGTCAGCTTTAAGTCCTAGTAGAAACCATTTTTGTTTTTGTCCGATGCAGAGTGGATCTTTGTTATAACGAATATAGTTTTTGGGTAGTCGGTAGCGTAGCCATTCACTGGTCTGGTGAAGAACTTCCACATCGTTCGCCTGCAAACCGACTTCCTCATCCAACTCTCGATACAGAGCTTGCTCGAGTGATTCTTCGGCCTTGATGCCGCCCTGTGGAAACTGCCAGCCTGACTGACCAATACGTTTCGCCCACAACAGCCGTCCGAGCCCGTTGCATATGACTATGCCCACATTTGGGCGATAGCCTTCAGAATCAATCATTCCCACCCCATTAGACAAACTTCAGCAGCTATTGTTTCACAATCGTTCCGCCGCGATCAACGGTTCGAGCCACTTGGAACACAAATATTCTTATATTTATCAATAATATACGGATTATCCGTTGCTCAACCAAAGGAAATGCGGAAGCACTATTTTTGTCCTGCCGATAGTAGCCAATAGGTATAATGATCATTTTATAAGCAGCGACATCATGTCTGGGCGCCTGGCACTCTTTGATTTAGACAATACTTTGCTCGCAGGCGATAGTGATCATGCCTGGGGTGAGTTTGTTATTGAGCAGGGTCTGGTCGATGCTCAATCACATCGCGCGGCCAATGACGGGTTTTACCAGCAATACCTGGATGGGAAACTGGACATTCATGCCTATGTGAAATTTACCCTGGGCCCAATTCTTGTGCTTGACTCAGAGCAACGGCATGAACTTCATCAACAGTTCATGCAACAAATGGTCGAACCTATGATTCTTGAATCCGGTCGTCAGCTTGTGCAACAACATCAAGAAGCAGGCGACTATTGTGTCGTTATCACTGCCACAAATTCATTTATCACCGCACCAATTGCCGAAGAATTCGGAGTAGCGACTCTGCTAGCCACAGATTTAAAAGTAAATGGCGACAGATTAACCGGCGAGATTGAGGGCGTTCCCTGTTACCAACAGGGTAAGGTTGAGAAACTGCAGCAACGGCTTGCAAACCTGGATTTCAACTTTGCCCTCGATGACGCTTGTTTTTATACGGATTCCATCAATGATCTGCCACTAATGGAAGCTGTTGGCACACCCGTAGCAGTGGACCCGGACCAACGGCTTGCCGATGTGGCTACTCAAAAAAACTGGCAAGTAATCAGCCTCAGGTCATGATCGTGATGAGACCGTTGCGCTTACCTCTCTTCGGGCTTCTGATTTTCCTAATTGCTTGCAATGAGAGTACGGAAAACTCAGGTAGCGGAACTGCACTCAATGAAGAGACTGAACAAACCGTAACCGAGTTGAGCGAGGAGACCAGCGCAATTCTGGTTTCACTCCTGGAAAACTACTTCTTCCAAATTGACTCTGACTACAGCGCAGTAGCCGAAAGTCTTGCTACGCTGCAATCGGACATAGAATCCTTTCTTTCTTCACCTTCAGAGTCAACGTTAGTGTCCGCTCGCACCAGCTGGATAGCTGCAAATAGTCAGTACGAGTTAACTTCAGCCCACCGTTATTTTGCCGATGCGGTTCTACCCGAGGATCTCTCTCTGGAGTTTTTTCAGGTGCAGTATCAGATTAATCATTGGCCTATCCTTCCCGGCTACCTGGACTATGTGGACGGCTATCCCAATAGTGGCATCGTTAATGACATGACTGTCAGTCTGGATTCAGCAAATCTCAGGCAGCAGCACGGTGCGTTCGATATCAACGAGACTTCTATCGGCTTTCATGTCATAGAATTTTTGTTGTGGGGAGAAAATTTGGGAGGAGACGACCCGCGACCCTACACCGACTTTCTACCCCAGACCGAACTCAGCGCACAGCAGCGCAGCGACGGTATGGAAGTCTCGCAACTATCAAACAACCGCCGCCGTCTGTATCTACAAACCAGTGCCCAGGTATTGCGAGATGACTTTCAAACTTTTATGTCTTTGTGGGCAGAAGGATCGTCTGCTTTGCGCACGGAGTTAGCGGCAGAATCTGGCACCGGGCTGTTGCTGAATGTACTCGATGGGCTTACGGGTTTACTAACCGAAGAGCTTTTAGTGCGATCTCTCTATCCAATGCTTAACGGAGACTTCAATGAAAGTCTGCCCTCAGCTTTCAGCAAGAGCTCACAAAACGCTGTCTCATCCCATCTCACTTCATTGGAAACGCTGTTGCTCGACATAAAAGGTGATGATGGAACGAACCTCGACATACTACTGTCAGATCTGTCTGCTGACTACGCAGAATTCTTCTTGCAGAATTTCGATGCCAGCAAAGAATGCCTGATAGTACTCTATAGTGGTGAGTTTTCAGTGGAAGAAAATGATGTTGCCGAAACTGAGTTCAAAGTCGTGGAATGTATCAACCTGCTGACCAACATGGCTGACTATCTTGAACGCCTTAAGTTTTCACTGACCGAAGAGGCTTAACTGTTTAGTCCGCTTTTAGTTCCACGATCAGGTCGTCGGCCAGTCGTTCAAGCTCAGTTTGTAACTCTTCCAATTCCATCTCCTGGGGCACTCTAAGCCTCGCCTTCGTACGGAACAACGGTGCACCAGACATGGGTGCTGGCGCACATTCCGTATTGAGTTGTTCAACGTTTATGGATAACACCGCCAGGGCGTGGGAAATTTCACGCACGATCCCGGGTCGATCGTTGCCCACCAGGGATAGCTCGACGGTGCGGGCCTGATCGCTGGCCTCTTCGCTGTCCACTTGTTCAATAACCAGCTTCCATTCACCAGACAGTGCTTGCAGAGCAGCAGTCAGGGCTTCTGCCTGTTGTTTGCTCACGCTGACTCTGAGGATACCGGCAAACTTGCCAGCTAGCTGGGACATGCTGCTTTCCAGCCAATTTCCATTGTGCTCTGCGATGACGCTGGACAGAGCCTCCACTAGCCCCGGTTTGTCATCGGCAATTACTGTCAGCACCAGGTATGTATTCATAAGTTGTTACTCGCTAGAAGAGACCAATCTGACGGTCTAGAATTTTATCCAAGGAAGATGCACTAAAGACTAGAATGGAATCGGCAATCGGCGCTAATTGTTTATCGATGTAAAAGTCATAGTCTATGGGTGATTGTCGATACTGTCGCGGTTCAGGCCCGCTTGTAGTCATTAAGTATTCTACCCAGCCACCAGAGGCATATAGACTGGGTAAGTTTTTTGCCTGACGTATTTCTTCTGCTTTACGTGCTGCTTGTACATGAGGTGGCACGTTCTTGACGTAATCAGCAAGCTTCCGGCGCAGGCGTTTTCGCAGTACTAACTCTGTCTCGTATTCTCCATTCTGAATACCGGAGATAACTTCCTTTATGTAATCAATGTAAGGCTGGTCTTCGAATATCTTTCGATACAGCACCTGTTGGAAATTACGAGCCAGCGGCGACCAATCGCTACGCACTGTCTCAAGTCCCTTGAACAGAACCTCCCCATTTGCCAACAAGCCAGCGTAACGCTTCTTGCTACCGGCATCGGAACCACGCACGGTCGGCATTAAAAACTTCACGAAATGGGTCTCAAATTCCATTTCCAGAAAACTTGAGATGTTTTGCTCTCTCTGCAATTTGTCGCGCCACCAGGTATTGAGTTGCTCCGCGAGTTGATTGCCAATTTCATTTACCGATGACTCAGCCACATCTCCCAACAGTACGAAGACTGAGTCTGTATCTCCGTAAATAACTTGATATCCCTGCTCCTCGATGAAATCTTTGCTTTGGATGATGATGTCATGGCCTCGTTTGGTAATTGAGCTGACTAGTCGCGAGTCAAAAAATCGACACCCCTGTGTACCCAGCACACCGTAAAACGAATTCATTATGATCTTGATGGCCTGCGACAGTACGGCGTTATGACTCGCCTTAGCCTTATCCCGTGCTGCCCATAGAGTCTCGATTAGATCGGGCAGGATGCTTTCGGTTCTGGAAAACCGCCCACCGTCGAACCCTTCGATGGCATCTTGCTCTTTAAGCCCTGTAACCAATGCCAGTGGGTCCACATTGAAAGTACGAATAATGCTTGGGTACAGGCTTTTGAAATCGAGAACAATGACATTGTCATGGATACCTGGGATTGAGCGCATGACATAACCACCCGGACTGATATTGGTCGACTCTAATTGCTCCAGGGCGGGCGCGACGTAGCCATGACGATGCAATCTGGGAAGATAGAGGAAGTCCAGGGCAGCCACCGAACCACCGTAGCGATCCAGTTCAAGCCCGGTAAGCAGACTGCGTTCAATTGCAAACTCCAGCAACTGCTCTTTGTCGAAGATGTCCCAGACCAGGCGGCAGTCTTCCAGGTTGTAACGCGCCAGTGCCAGTTTGTCGTGTAGAAAAAGTTCGGTGATTTCAGCTCCCCGCTGATCCACATCGTCGACTAACTTGCCGCGACCCAATAGTTGTTGGGCGACGAACTCCAGCGAAAAGTTTTCAAACTGGTAAGTCGCCGAGCGCATCAGTTCGATGCCATCGAGGATCACGCGACCAGGCATCAAGGCGTAAAACCGGTCCTGTCCCTCTCTTGCCTGTCGCCAACGAATTGGTTCGCTGTTGCGCCCCAGATTCAATTCAACATTCGCTCGATCGGCGAATCTTTGCAGGCAGCGAAAATCAAAATTCACTACGTTCCAACCTATCAGAACGTCCGGATCCAGAGCGGCAATGGTTTCCACAAAGGCTGACAGCAAGCGGGCTTCGTCCTGAAAATAACGAATGGTCAACTCAGCGGACTCTGACCCGCTGTCTTCTCCGATGATCAGAACGAGTGATTCAGATTCTGAATACAATCCGATGGAGTATAGATGCTCAGCTTGATAGTCCGTCTCAATGTCCAGTGAAATGGCTTTAAGTCGGGGCCGGTAGTCCGACGGCTTGAAACCGGGAAAGGTGGTAGTGAGAAACCCCTTCTCGCGGTTGAAATTACCGGTAACAACCGCGGCTCCGGTGATAAACCGTTCCATCAAGAAACGATCAGTGGGTTTAACATCCGCCTCTTGCAGATACAAACCCTTACTACCTATGCGATCTCTGGCGTCGAAGAGTTGACGTTGACTCTTCAAATAAAGAGCAGCGACTGATTGCTGTTGGAAATCGCGGAGCTGTGTCGCGCCAATGCGCCAGTTAGGGTTTTTACCCAAGGTCCTTTCAATGAGTGGCTGTTGATCCCCAGGAAAGAAACAGACTGATTCCTGCGCCGTAAATTCAGCACGTAGCGGGCCCTCTTCTGTGGCCAGCCAGAAGACCAGAGCATTGCCATCGGGATTTTCGAGCCACTGCCTGGTGAGGATGAGTCCCTCGACAGTGGTTGGGTTGTTTGGATTTGTCACCAACGTCGCTTGCAACTATTCAACTGGATGTGCACAGGCACGCAGTTGAATAGTAACAAAGCGGCGTTAGTTCTGTGACCGACCTTGGCCTAGATTCGGACGGTTCTTGCGAATTGCCCGAAATCTTCCCAGTAACTGACTTTCTCGGGCAGCTCCTCTTGAGTAGCTTGCACATTTCCGTTCACGTCAGTTACCCGCGACACTAAAGTGTGCTCCCCCGGACTCGGGTTGTTCCAATCGTAGCTGAAAAGCTTCCAGGAATATTGGGAGTTGCGGGGATCCATCTCTGCTCGCTGCCAGGGGCCATCGTCGATTTTGACTTCGACACTTTCCAGCGGGGTACCGTCATTCAGCACGAAACCCATTACTTTGTATTCTCCACCACGCTCAGTGACACGAATGATCGAAGACTTGAGGTTCATGGTAGTCACCGAATTTTCCACCCAACGCTCGACACCGCCTACCTCTTCTTTCTTCAAGGTGACATAGTCCCTACCCATGAAGCGCCCCATGTAGCGAGTGCTTTGCACATGGATCTGAGTCAGCCACTTCACATTGGCCACACCGTACCAACCAGGTACCAGCAAACGTACCGGCTTGCCGTGGTAATGGGGCAATGGTTCACCATTCATC
>JAKSCP010000257.1 GCA_022360535.1 Pseudomonadales bacterium
CGTCGATACTCAACGATATTGAAACCACTGCCCGCGATGGCGAGCTGCATAAGAGTGAACGCCATCAGGCCTGGTAACAGGAAATCGATATAACGCTGTGACCTGGCCTGCACATCTTCGATTTCGATCGAGAACATTGGTTCGATGTCCCGAAATTCCCTTTCGCTGGATAATAATGTCTGCTCTAGCACTGGCATGATGAGATTCAGCTGAGTCACCTGAGCAGCATCGACCACTACATTAATTTCGCTGCTTTGGTTCGCGAGGTTCATACCAAATGCTTCTGGAAGCTCCAACACCATCGTCTGATCGCCTGCTATCAATTCATCTCGCAAGCGTTGTTCTTCTCCTACAGTGACATTGAACAGCGGGCTCTCGATCAACATCTCCGCAAATTCGGTTGCAACTCCGCTAGTAGAATTATTGATAATGCCAACCGCGATGGGTTCTTGTTCGCGGCTATTGGCAAAGCTGAATACCGTCATGAAGATGACCGGAAAGAACAGACTGAAAAATATCGAGCGCCTGTCGCGCCAGAATATTTTCAGAAACACGCTGGTAAGATGGCGTTGTAAGGGAGATAACATTGCGACTACTCCCTCAACCCGTGTCCGGTCAGTACCAGGAAGACATCTTCCAAATCGCCGTGCAATGGCGCTTCAGGCGGTTCCGGTGCGTATTCCAGAATTAATGCTTGCGGTGTCCCTTCCGCAATAATCTTGCCTTTATCCATGATGGCTATACGATCACAAAGCTCTTCGGCTTCTTCCATATTGTGTGTTGTAAGCACAATGGTCATACCCGAGTTGTTCAGGTCGCGCACCAGATCCCACAGATTTCGCTTCGCTTGGGGGTCGAGGCCGGTTGTTGGTTCATCAAGAAACAGCACTTTTGGTTCGTTTACCAGCGCGCAAGCAATGGAGAAGCGTTGTTTCTGACCACCAGAAAGATTGGCCGGTTTCGCTTTGGCTTTGTCTTCCAGCTGCACCTTCCTCAGCAGGACCATAGGATCGATGTTGCGATCGTAGAGTGCGCCAAACAAACCTAACAGTTCTTCTAGATTAACGTTGTCGAAGTATTCATTGGCCTGTAACTGCACGCCGATGACTTGTTTTACTTTGTAGGGATTTTGACTGACATCGATTTCGTCAATAAAGGCCTCGCCGCCGTCGATATCATTGAGCCCTTCCAGCATTTCCAGAGTAGTGGTTTTGCCGGCGCCATTGGGGCCAAGAATGCCAAAAATCTCTCCGGCTTCAATTCGCAGAGAGACACCATTTACGGCAAAGAATTTTTCAGACTTGTTGTCGGGAAGCGGATATTGCTTCGCGAGATCACGTACTTCAATGATTGGCATCATGACATCCTTGCGAGAGCGCTCGCTATGATACCAATACTGTTGTCAGATCAAAGCGTTCTTAACGGTAGTCGTAAAAGTAATCATCGTCATAACGGGAATAACGACGCTTTGGTTTTATTGGTGCCAGAAAGAAGTAGAAGATCCAGGCAAACCAGCTAAGGCAGATCATGGCAAGCAGCCAGGCAATCTTTTCAAAACCGGTAGTCTTGTCTGAGGTGGCAATAACCCAGAAAGGCACCAACCAGATCGCCAGACAAAAAATCCAGAACACGATACTTACACCCATGGCTGCCAGTGGTATCAGGGCCAGTACACCAAGGATAACCAGGAAGATAACGAGCAAGTTGCCTAATACTTTCATGATGGTTTCCGCAGTCGCGGTGATGCGCTCCTCTTAATCAATTTCGCTATTTTTGTTTCCACACCATAGTAGTAGCGAAAAGCATGCCAACCCTAGAACTCTATATAAAACAGCAAGTTAGAGATTTTGGAGGCTGATGGGACTGGGCAAATACCGAAATTAGTAGCGAAATTAGCCATTTGATGTTTTCCCGCTAAAAACGTGATATTTCTTGGAGTCGAACAGCTCAGGGACCCCACCCTGGAAGCAGGGATTCTGGTACCCTTTGGCTACTCATTCTCCACACCAGTTCCACACAAAAGAGGCGATCATGTCGCGAATATTTTTGTTTATTGCTCTCTCTGCTCTCTCATCGATGTTGTCGGTGGCGAGTGCCGATGAATTCACTGACGGCATCGATAGCGTTTTCTCAGAAATAGACTCTGTTGCTCCCGGTTGCAGTGTTGGGGTAATTGTCGGTGGGGAGTTGGTGCACCAGCGGGGTTATGGGCTGGCGAATCTGGAACTGGGTGTGTCGCTGGATGGAAACAATGTGCACCGCATTGGCTCCGTATCAAAACAGTTCACCGCTATGGCGGTATTGTTACTAGCTGAAGAAGGGAAATTAGACCTTAACGCAGATATTCATCGCTACCTTCCGGAGCTGGTTGACTACGGCTCGCCGGTCACCATCAATGCCATGTTAGGTCATGTCAGTGGCATGGCTGACTACGATTACATTTCTGGTGGTGAAGAGGGAGAAGTTGATGGCGGACTCAACATCAAGTCTGCAGCGGGTGGGCCCTTCCGAATTGGCAATGAAGATTACCTGACGATCGATGAGTTCTACGACGTTGTTAAACAGGCCCCACTGCGCCACCCACCCAATCAGGAATTTGCCTACAGCAATCTTGCCTACTTCCTATTGTCCATGTTGGTTGAAGAAGTCTCCGGGGAGTCTCTACGGGATTACACCCATCGCCGCATATTTCAACCGCTGGGAATGACCAATACATTCTTCAGTGATGATCCTGTCGAGATTGTAAAAAACCGTGCAAGTGGCTACCGACCGAAAGGCGATGGTTATGTAACCGATATGACTAACCTGTTTTGGGTTGGGGATGGCGGCCTGCATACGACAGTGGGGGATCTTGCGAAGTGGGATGCACATTTTTACTCACCAAGCATTGGCAACGATCCAGAAACGCTGATGGAGCAATTCCTCACTCCCAACAGTGATTTCCCTGCGTTCAGCGCAAACTCTGTGTACGCAAATGGGCAGGCTATTGAAGAAGTCAGCGGACGCCAACGAGTGTTTCATGGTGGTGGTTGGTTAGGCGTGACGACTTTCTATGCGCGCTATCCCCAGGAAAAGTTTTCATCAATTATTTTGTGTAATGATGTCAGCCTGAGCCCGTACCAGTTTTCTCAAGCCATTGATGAGCTGTACTTTTCTCAATAGCACGCGGCCGAACTAACCACACTTGTCCTACTCGCAACGAGAATCTGAAGATTTTGTGCTAAGCACGGCCAGACTGGGTATGCGTCAGGCGGTGCTTGCCGATGCAGAGTTTATGTTGCAACTGCTTACCGAACCTGCCTGGCAAAAATTCATTAGCAAACATGAAGTCTCCGATGTAGAAGGTGCAATAAATCATCTCAAAGAGCGAATCTTTCCCGGCTACGAGGAAGGGAAGGGATTCTGGGTTGTGATTGAGAAGTCAGAGAACAAACCCGTGGGCATCTGCGGTCTAGTCAAACGACCTTACCTGTCTGAAACCGATCTGGGATTCGCTTTTCTGGAAAAGTATTGGGGAACCGGTTTCGCTCGCGAATCAGCAATGGCCGTGATGGACTACGGGAAAGACACACTCAAACTAAAGCGGTTACTTGCAATCACCTTACAGGAGAATGTGCGCTCTGTTGCGTTACTGAAAAAATTGGGATTCGTTTTTTCCGATACCTTTATTGATCCGGAAGGGGAAGAAGTTGCGATGTACGAGAAGACTCTGAATTCGAGTGCCGGAGTGAATCTCCTTGGAGGGAAAGGATAAGCACGAGCACTGAAGCTTATAAATCTTCTAG
>JAKSCP010000354.1 GCA_022360535.1 Pseudomonadales bacterium
TGCAACGGCTCTCGGGGTTGAGTGACGGCAGATTTAATGAAGCAGTGAGAACTCTGAAACGTCAGGGGTTCAAAACAGAACCAGCAATCGCTCAGCTGCTAGGACTTAGCGGAGACCCTTATGTCGAGGTTGCCGCATTACGAAATCGTGATGATGGCGAGTTGTGTAGGTTATTGGAGAAGGTAAAAAATGTCTGAACCTGTTTGTTTAATTGTAGGCGCCGGAGATTACATCGGTGCTGCAATCGCCCGAAAATTTTCCCAGGGCGGCTACACCATTTGCCTCGGACGCCGCAACGGCGAAAAATCCGAGGGCCTGGTGCAGGAAATCACCAGCAACGGCGGAAAAGCCCACGCCTACTCTCTGGATGCAAGGGAAGAAACTCAAATCGCCGAGCGCTTTGCTGCGATTGAAAAAGACATCGGCCCACTGGAAGTGGTTATCTCTAATCCTGGCGGCAACGTGAATTTCCCAATACAAGAAACAACAGAGCGAGTCTTTTACAAAGTCTGGCGAATGGCTTGCTTCACCGGGTTCCTCACTGGGCGCGAAGCAGCGAAATACATGGTGCCCCGTGGTCGCGGGTCAATTTTCTTTACTGGGGCTACCGCCAGCATGCGCGGTGGCAGTGGATTTGCCGCCTTCGCCAGCGCGAAATTTGCCTTGCGCGGGCTGGCACAAAGTATCGCCCGTGAACTCGGCCCTCAAGGAATTCACGTCGCTCACCTCATAATAGATTCAGGCGTGGATACTGAATTCGTGCGCGATCGTATTCGTGATCGCGGCGGCAACCCCGAGGAATTACCAGAGAATACTCTGATGAATCCTGCATCGGTAGGCGAAGCCTATTGGATGTTGCATCAGCAGACACCGGATGCATGGACTCACGAATTAGACCTTCGCCCGTATGGCGAAAAGTGGTAGCAAGAGAAACAGGAAATATAGAAATGAGTGTAGTTGTAGATTTTCATTATGATTTCGGAAGCCCCAATACCTACTTCTGTCATCGGGTTATACCTCAGATCGAAGAGCGCACCGGCGCGAAGTTCAATTACTTTCCAGTGTTATTGGGGGGCATCTTCAGAGCGACCAATAACAAGTCACCCATTGAGCAGTTCGCCGAAGTCAAAAACAAAAAAGAATACAACGCGAGAGAAACTGAGCGCTTCATTGCAAAAAACGGCATCAACAAATTTCAGTTTAATCCCAATTTTCCAGTTAACACCTTACTCCTCATGCGCGGCGCCATTTATGCCAGTGCCGAAGATTACTACTCAGATTATATTGAGACGGCGTACATCGGAATGTGGGAGCTAGGACTCGATATGTCGGACGTCGAAGTTGCCGGAAAACACTTTACAGAGGCGGGACTCCCGGCAGAAGTAATCCTCTCGGCGACACAGAATCCGGAAGTAAAGCAACAGCTCATCGATAATACCACTGCGTCAGTTGATCGGGGCAGTTTTGGTTCGCCAACATTCTTTGTGGGTGATGAGATGTATTTCGGCAAAGATCGATTGCGCGAAGTGGAAGAGGAAATCCTGGCACAGGGCTAAGTCTGATCACCCAGCCCGATCGAAGTAACGCACCAGTTCGATGGGCTCGCGAAAAGAATCAGGTTGGATTGTCATCTCTATACGCAGCCGCTGCCCTTCCGCTTCCAGCGTATAGATCTCAATAGTGAAGCCCCCATCCCGTGGCCGGGCTTCCACCACCAGGCTATTGTCCTCAAACAAGCCTTCGGACCAGTCTTCACCTCCCTCGGTGTAGAAGGAATTCGCTGAGACTCGGCGACGGCGTCCGTCGGTGTGGAAGATACGCTGAAAACCGTCCTCATAGCGAAATGTGAATTCCGGATCAAAAAACTGAATTTCTAATACATCGTCATAAGAGATACGGTCATACAGTTCATGTTCCGGCGGGCCGCCGCGGTAGAAATCTTCCCGCCGATTGAAAAGGCTTCGACCGCCTTTGCCACCTCCGGCTTCGATGGCTTCTTCGACCTGATCATCCGTGTTGTCACTAAGCTCGTCGTTGATAACCCAACGACCTGCGATATCTGCACGGATGTCTGCAGATTGTGCGCCGCTATTGTGTGTCACGAGACACAGCAATAGAAAAGCAATACTGGAACGTAAAATCCTCATAGGCCTAGATTGGTGGTTTCCAGAGCCCTAGTCAAGACGACGAGCGTGCAATTCGAACTAAGGACGCTGAAAAAACACGCTGCATTGACGAATGGTCATGCGAGCAGCAATCACCAACAGCAGAAACAACACCACGTAGTACAGCGGAAAGGCAGACAACGATTCGACGAAGACAGATTCGTTAAGCGCATCGCCCTGTAGCTCCCCGGCCCCACGCTCCCTCAGCGTTGCAACCAGCACGGTATAGAAAAGACTGGCCGCGCCCAAACCCAGATTCAGGGCCAAGCCCTTAAAGCTGAGCACGGTTGCACGAATATCCGAACCCACTTCGCGATTGATGTAGTAACTGGCCTGGAATTGCACCATGCCCATCATAGCGAAGGCACCAACGGCAAACAGCACGCCGTAAATTGGAATCGCAAAACTGATTCCGATTAATCCCAACATCAGAATCGAAGACAAGACGACAAAGTTAAAGAATGGCGAATGGCTACTCACCAGATAACGGGAAAACTTGGCATTCGCGATGCCGATCAAGGACATACCAGCACCTACGAAACCAAACCAAGATACGGGTATGTCGATAATTCGATAATACTCACTTGCCAGCACCGCAAACTGCCTGCCAACTGAATCCAAAGCAAGAGCGGCAAGAATGACAAACAGCACAAAGCGATGATTGAGAGTCCAGCGTGCTGCGTTAAAAATCTGTTTAAAAGGTTCTAATAGTGAACCCAGGCCGGAACCGGAACGTGCGGGTTTGTCAGACGCACCATCATCCAGCTCATGCATACCCAAGGTAGTAACAAGCACGCAGCAGGCGGTGATAAGTGTGAGGATAACCGGCAAGCGAATCACCAGCTCCTGGTCCAAACGCCAGTCGGGGTTAAAGATGGCCAGAGCGCCGTTCACCACAGACGGGTCGTAGGCGAAGGCGCCGAGAATCATGGTGACAAAGAAGCCAATTGAAACCACGAAGGTGGTGCGTTCCAGGATCTGCGCCCACTCGTCTTCTCTGCCTAGTGCCTTTAACGAATCATAAGCAAGCGCCTCGTCCGCGCCACTCGCTGCCGCTTCCGACAAGCCGGAGCAGATTCGGTTACCCAGAAACATCAGAAACAGCAGATTGGATGCACCGATTGGCGCAAACACAATCAACGCCATCTCAATCACCATTAATACCGCAGCATAGACCAATAGCTGTTTTCGACCGACCACATCCGCCATGGCTCCGGACGGCACCTCGGCAAGCACAATACTGATTGCCCAAACGATATTGAGGATAGCGAACTGTTCCAGCGTCAGGCCGAAGTCCAGGAACAGAATGGTGAAAATGGGGTAGTAGAAACGCGCTGTGTATAACAGTCGAAACAATGTAAAACGACGCAAATTACCTTCGAGTCGTTTCTGCTCTTGCGCGTCACTGACCATAGATTGTATTGCCAGTTATTCCACTGGCTGGGGATTTGTGGAAGCCTTACAGCAAACTGCTGCGCCAGGTGGCGATAGCTTGCCCAATCTCGTCAGGCGAGTCTTCCTGCAAAAAGTGATTTCCACTTACGGTAATCTCTTGCTGATTAGGCCAACTACGACAGAACTCACGCTGTGGACCAATCAAAATAGCGCCAGGATCGGCGTTGATAAATAATTTGGGTATATCAGATTCAGTCAACCAATCGGCATAAGACTGGACGATCTCTACTACCTCTTGTGGCTCACCTTCGATAGGGATTTGCCGCGGCCAGGTTAGTGTTGGTCTGCGATCTTCGCCCACATTAGCGAACGGCCGCCGATAGACCGCCATTTCTTCTTCACTCAATTCGCGCAAGATTGAACCAGGCAGTACTCTTTCCACAAACACATTTTTTTCCAGCACCATTTCCTCACCGGCTGGTGATCGGAAACCCTGAAACACGCCGCGGGCCGCTTCCGGCCAATCATCCCAGGACACCGGACAAACGATCCCTTCCATGTAAGCGATGCCCATAACCGAATCACGATGCCGATTTGCCCAGTCGAATCCAAGAGCCGACCCCCAGTCATGGATGACCAGTGTTACATTGTCTTTCACACCCAGTGCGTCCCAGGCCGCATCCAGATACTCCCGATGCTCGGCAAAGGTGTAGCGATCAGGACCGGAGTCTTCCAGCTTGTCAGAATCCCCCATACCAATCAGATCGACTGCTATACAACGACCCTGATTCTGCAGGTGGGGCATGATGTTGCGCCATAGATAGGAAGACGTCGGATTACCATGCTGGAAAACTATGGGGTTACCCTCACCCATTTCCACATAGGCCATGGTCTTACCATTGACCGTGATTGATTTTTTCGGAAGTTCTTCGGCGCTCATCATATGACTTTCCTCCTGATTCCCCCTACCTAGAGTGTGCGGCAGCATAACCTCCCAGCCAGGCCGATTCAATGCGCCGAGAAGAGCCACAGGTCAATTGAACTGCTTAGCCGTAATCAGCTATGCTCCACTTCCGCATTGCATCCAGTCGGAAGAAAACATACGGGGGATTTACCGAATGACTATGCAAAATACACCTCTGCTGATGTCCAGAATTCTCGGCCGAGGCGCTGAGCTCGATCCAGATGTTGAAGTTGTCACTGCACAAGCAGATGGCACACATCGGCAGACATTGAAACAAACCTGGGAGCGAGCCCAGCAGTTAGCCAACGCTCTGGATGCCCACGGCATTCAAATTGGTGATCGGGTTGCCAGCTTTATGTGGAATAACTACCGTCACCTGGAACTCTATCAAGGGGTTCCCAGCATGGGCTCGGTACTGCACACCCTTAACATCAGGCTCTCACCTGCGGATCTCGAGTACATCATCAACCATGCAGGTGACAGGGTTATTTTTGCTGACGAAGATCTGTTGCCGCTACTGGAACCGTTGTGGGGGAAAATTCCCTGCGTTGAGTTACTCGTGATTTGTCGTCACGGCGAGGGCGGTGAGAGCAGCTTTGAGAATCAAATCGACTACGAAGATTTTATCGCCGGTCATGAACCTTCCTATGACTGGCCTGATATTCCTGAGACGGCTCCAATGGGCTTGTGTTATACCTCAGGAACAACTGGCAATCCCAAAGGAGTAATGTATACCAACCGCTCCACTTACCTGCATACACTGACTGAATCCCTGGTCGACTCAATCGGCTTGTCATCATTGGATTCCTTACTCGGCATTGTGCCAATGTTTCATGCGATGGGTTGGGGTTTGCCTTTTGCTGCATCCATGCTGGGTACCAAGCAAGTCATGCCTCATCGCTTCATGACGCCGGACTCCTTCCTCAATCTGATACAGAACGAAGACGTGACGATTTCCGCCGGTGTTCCGACTATATGGCAAGGCGTGCGCGCGACACTCGAAGCAAAACCAGACACCTGGGACCTGTCCAAACTCACCCGCTGCACCTGTGGCGGATCTGCTCCACCGATTGAGATGCTGCGCTGGTACTGGGAAACCTACAATATTGAAATGCTGCAGGGCTGGGGTATGACGGAAACCAACCCACTGGGCACTCTGTCACGGAAAGTGGCCAAGCGCTCCCATATTGGTATTTCCGAAGACCAGCAATTCGAGAACATCGCAAAAGCCGGTCTGGCCATGCCCGGACTGGAAATCGAAATTTTCGATGAAGAATGGAATCCCTTGCCTCACGATGGCGAGGCCATTGGCGAACTCTGTATTCGTGGTCCATGGATTGCTTCTGAATACTACAACGATCCGCAACCGGAGAAATTTCACGACGGTTGGCTTGTCACCGGTGACGTGGCAAAGATCGATCCTGAGCAGTACATCATTATCTGTGATCGCTCTAAGGACATGATTAAGTCCGGTGGCGAGTGGATATCTTCTGTCGATTTGGAAAATCATATCGTTGCCCTACCGGAAATCGCCCAGGCGGCGGTAGTTGCGCAACCTCATCCGAAATGGGATGAACGCCCGGTAGCAGTGGTGACTATGGCGGAAGGTCAGGAGTTGGATCAAGCTGCAGTCATCGAACACTGCAGTAAGATTTTTGCCAAGTGGCAACTTCCCGATGAAGTCATTGCAGTTGACTCCATGCCGATTGGACCAACAGGCAAGATCGAGAAGAAGACCATTCGTGCCAACTTTGAGAAAGACGGCTACAAACTGCCCGATCTTCGCTAACTCCGCGATTACTGCATGAAAAAGGGAGCACTAAGCTCCCTTTTTTGTTGCCGAAGGTTTTCTACTCAACCAGCTGCAGTTGCATATTCCGCCTGAGCTTTGGTTTGGCGAATTCGATTGAACGGCATTTCCACGAACCGAAAAGATATTTCTGTAACTGATAAAGTCATAAACAAGGCAATTGTTGCCGCAAACAGTGTTGGCAAACCTTCAAACCACCGAGAAAAATACAGAAACACTGGAAAGTGCCAGAGATACATTCCATAAAATCGCGTACCCAGATAGCGTAGCCATTGCCATTCCAACCATGATTGCTGAACTGATTCTTGTTGGAAACA
>JAKSCP010000343.1 GCA_022360535.1 Pseudomonadales bacterium
ATTCTTCTGCTTCTGCTTGCTTGGATTTAGGGATGAGAAGGCGGGTGGAGAGTGCACAGCCCTGGCCGGCATGGAAGCAGACAGCTAAGCCGGTCAATAGCGCACTGCTGAGATCGGCATCGTCGAGAATGATGTTGGCAGACTTGCCGCCCAATTCAAGGAACACTTTTTTTACGGTCTCTGATGCGCGAGCCATAATGTGTTTACCGACGCCTGTGGATCCAGTAAACGACACCATGTCGACGCGCGGGTCAGTCACCAGCTGCTCACCGACCTCAACAGGATCTTTAGAAGTAATAACATTAAAAACGCCGGCCGGGATGTCGGTATGTTCCTTGACAATACGACCGAGTGTCAGGGCTGACCAAGGTGTATCCGGTGCAGCTTTGAGTACCACCGTACAGCCGGCTGCGAGGGCTGGAATGCTTTTTGCCAAGTTAATCTGCAAGGGGACGTTCCAGGGGGTAATGCAGGCAGCGACACCGATTGCTTCTTTCTCAACGAGACGACGGCTTTTTCCGCCCATGATTTCGCTGACACCGATATCTTTGCTCCACTCATAGTCGGGTAGCATGTTGATACTGTAATCCATGAAACCGATGGGCAGTTCGCAGTGGGGGCCCTGATCGCCACAGATACCCATAGGGGCTCCAGTCTCGGCCGATATCTGCTGTTTAAAGTCAGCCATCTCTTTCAGCAGGCCTTCCTTCAACTGCTTAAGGCATTTGAGTCGAAAGGCGTGGTTGGTTGACCAGTCCGTGTTGTCGAACGCGTCGCGTGCTGCAGCAATAGCTCGGTCCATGTCTTTGGTCGTGGCGTCAGCCACTGCACCCATAATTTCTTCAGTGGCTGGATTGATATTCGGGTAGGTTCTGCCTCCCTCTGCATCTACCAGTTCGCCATTAATCAGTAGCTTTGTTTCTGGATTCATTGTTTTTCTCCGGATGCTGTGTTGACTATTCTGTCAATCGGGATTCGTCTCTAGCCAAAAATACGTCTTCAATGCGATCGCGTAGGTATTCGGCTGTAGGAAGGGTGACGTCGTGATCACCGGCAGTTCTCAGTGCGCAATCCAGATCCTTCTGAGCGAGCTTGCCCATGGCACCAAAAAACTGCTCCATTTGCTCTTCAGTTGAATTGGCTGCCAAGCCGTTTCTGCCACTGACAAACATGTGCATTTGTTCATTTACGACACCATTCGATAAACCAACCTCACGAAGCACATCGACAGAGAGCCCGCAGCGATCAGCCAGCTTGGTTGCTTCTGCCAACAGTACGAACTCTCCATACTGTATGAAGTTGTTACACAGCTTTAGTGCAATGCCGGAGCCCAGGGCACCTGCATGAACAACTTTTTCTGCGGAGGTCATGAAGACGGGCTCGCTGCGGGCAACGACCTCTTCCGAGCCACCGACCATATAGCAGAGCGTGCCGTCAGCGGCACGGTGTGCGCCGCCCGTAATAGGGGCGTCAATCAGATGGATACCGAGCTCGGTGGCTTCATTGGCCCACTTCAGTAAGTTGGCCTGGGTGACGGTGCTATGGATGGCGATCACGGTTTCTTTAACGGCATTGGCGAAAATGCCCTCCTCGCCATAGAGCAGAGCTTCTACTTGCTGGTCATCTCTGACGCAAATGCCAATGTGGCCGCAGGCTTTGGCGAGTTCAGCAACAGACTGACAGCCTATCGCGCCTTTGGATACGAGCTCATCGACAGCGGGCTGGTAAACGTCATAAACGTGCGCGTTGAGGGAGTCTATAACCAAGCGTTCCGCCGAAGGCTTGCCGATATTCCCTAGGCCTATATAGCCGACGTTTCTCTTCGTTTTCACGGTATTTGGCTCCTGTTGAGTTCCGATTTAGAGCCAGAATAAGTTCTGAAAATTTATATGTCAATTAAATTTGACTCAGCGTCAATTGAGATTTACATTAAGCCATGTAACGTCTGAACAGCCATTTTTGGAATGCTGATGAGCAAACAAACCATCTATGCCAAGTACCGCGATAACTTCGCTCGGCACGTGTTGGATGTCACCCATCACCTGGAAGCTGGTGTGATGGGGCGGCTTATCGATAGTGGTGACTACGTTGGGCTTCGTATCAATTGGGAGCCGTTTATTGGTATAGCTGCGACGGGTGAGGGCCGCCTGTCTGATATAGCGAAGCGCATGGGGATGTCTCGTCAGGCGGTCAATCAAACAGTGAACCAGATAGAGCAGGCGGGATACCTGAAGAGGGTTGAAGATCCATCCAGCAAACGCTCAAAGCTATTGCAGCTCACTGAGTTTGGCAGAGCGATGCTGAGAGATGGGGCCCTGCAGGCTGATCGCGTTGAGGAGGAAATGGCCGAGATCGTCGGCAGTGAAGAGCTGCTTAAGGTTAAGCGGGCGGTGCTTCAGCTGAGTGAAGAGCTGGGCCTGCAGACCTACTTCAAGATCACCGGGGAAGATCAGGCGTTGCTGCCAACACTGATGCCGCGTTTGGCTGAGTACACCAAAGCAAGGCTTCGTGAACTGAATGTTGCGAAAGGATACCCCCGCCTGAAAGCGGGTGCTGGTCTGGTGCTAATCGCTCTTGGTCCCAAAGGCGGGCGCATACAGAAAATCGCTGATAAGAATGGGATGACGAAACAGGCAATCAGCGCAGTCGCAATTGAGCTTGAAGAGTTAGGCTATATTCGTCGCGAACCTGATCCACAAGATCCTCGCCAACTACTGTTGTTTTTTACGCCTGAAGGCGAAGCAATGATTGAAGACTCGGTAGAGTCTGTGCATACGCTGGAGGATGAGCTCGCTTCGCTAGTCGGGAAAAAGGCGTTTCAAGCTATTAAAAATTGCCTCAAGGATCTTTGTGACACATTCGCAGAGGAATCCGGAGAGGACCGCTCCGATCAAGAGTTAAATGAAATATCGGAACAGCTGCTCAAGCAGTTGGGTGACAAAAAGTTTAAGGCATTGGCGAGGGCCATGGCCGTTAAAGCAGACAAACTGTAAAGCGTACTAGATACGGGAGAATACTATGACTGAGAAAACACGCAGAGAAATTGGCGAAGAGAAAATCAAAGAAGTCTATGCCGGCGATGTTGTCATTGGTGCTGAGGGCTATGCATTCTCGGATATTATGCTGGAGACACTTTTCGCAGAGATCTGGACGCGCAATGTACTGTCAATGCGCGATAAGCGAATCCTACTTCTGGGGATGATCGCTGCCCAGGGTCAGGAGATGACTTTCAAAATTCAAACCAAGGCCGCTATTAAGAATGGTGAACTGACGGGCGAGGATGTCCGTGAGTTGCATCTAATGATTGCTCAGTATTGCGGCTATCCAAAAGCTGCTGCGATGCTGATGCCAATGGAAGAAGCAATCGGCGAAGCGGAAAAAGAGCTGGCAGACAAGTAATTTGGTCTGGATTATAGCTAGAGGTATATTATCATGAGTTTTATGTATAATTGGTTGCCAGCAATCATCACCGTGGTTGGTGTACTGTCGTTGATGTACATTGGCCGGTTTATTGTGTTTCGCATCCCGGCAATTGCCAATACCAAGGTCAAAGACGGCGAACAAAACAGCTGGAAATGGCGTGAAAAAAGTCATAAATATCAAGACAAGGTCAAGTCCAGTCAGAAAATCGGTTTGACGTTCAATCTTGTGTTCTACGTAGTAGCGCTTCCTTTCATCGTTACCACGGAATCTCAGTCGCCAGGGCAGATCCTGCTGGATTGTTTTGTCATTCTGATGGTCTACGACTTCTTCTACTACATGACTCACCGCTTTCTGTTCCACGGCAAAGGCTATTTTCGCCGCGTACATGCGGTGCACCACCAGGCGCGCAGTCGCGTGAGCTCAATCGACTCGTTTCTGTTGCACCCTTGGGAGATCTTTATAGGTATTGCACTGTTCTATGTCGTAACAGTTGCTTATGCGCTTATTTCTGGTAATCAATTTCATGTTATTACGATTGTGATCTGTAATCTTGTCTACACACAGATCAATCAGATCAATCACTGTCGTATCGATCTCGAGGGATTCCCCTGGAAAACGTTGAATTGGATCGCGATGAAGCACGATGCGCACCATATCGATATGCACAAAGGTAACTACGCAACAATCACGCTTCTATTTGATTGGATATTCGGTACCCTGGAACGTCACCCCAGAGAAGATGAAGGTGCCATGGCTCAGAGCCAGTAAGTCCCAAAAGTAGTTTCTAATAACCAGGGAAAGGCCTTTATCCGGAGATCATAACAATGCCAAAAAAAGTTGTCCTGTTAACATCGATACTCATATCCACACCAGTTACTCCACGGACTCCTGCACCATGGGGGTTAGAGCACTGCCGAATTCAGAATCAGTACATCCTCCATCAACAGCAATGAGAATGAGATAGAGCGATGCGTATACGCGTAACACTAGGCATGGTTGGACTAGCATTATTAGCCTCTGCTTGCACAAAAGTTGAAGACCCTTTGCTCAACGGAGAGCTGCCTGTTCCCTCTGATAGCGAGCCGCCTTTTCGTGAAAGTGTGGTGTTTAACGAAACGAGAAACCTGTTGTGGGGCGACGTACATATCCATACCGCACTGTCTTACGATTCTTTTACTGTGGGAACTCGTACACTTCCTGATGACGCATACACCTATATGAAGGGGGGTACCATTCAGCATGGGTTTGGCTATCCTATTCGCGCATCCAGACCGCTGGATTTTGGGGCGGTGACCGATCATGCGGAGTACCTTGGTGTGCCCAGACATTTGGCCGGTGAGGAGAAAGATACGCTCGCAGAGGATCTGATAGCCCAGCTTAAGAACGGCAATTCGCTGTTTTACACGGCGCTTTATCTGTACAAAACGCTGACGCAAATGAGGTCCAAAGAAACGCGTCACGAGAACTTCGGTGATCCTTCGTTGCGTGCAGTATCAGAAACGGCCTGGCAGGATATAATCGCTGCAGCAGAGAGGCACAACGACCCAGGTAGGTTCACTGCATTCATCGCCTATGAATGGAGTTCTATGCCGAATGAACGAAACCTTCATCGTAATGTTATATATAAGAGCAGTCGGGTTCCTGATTTTCCGCAGTCGTCCCTGGACTCCGAGAACCCAGAAGATCTCTGGAGGGCGCTAGATGAGCAGCGCGACAAGGGTATGGAGGTGTTGAGCATTCCCCACAATGGTAACGTTAGCGGCGGTAGGATGTACGAATCAACAACTTTCAGCGGTGAACCTCTGAGTAAGCAGTACGCCGAGTTGCGTCGCCGCAACGAGCCGTTGTCGGAGATCTTTCAGATCAAAGGTACCTCTGAGACCCATCCTCTGATCTCCCCGGAAGACGAGTTTGCGAACTTCGAGCTGATGGATAACATCATGTCAGCAAAACAGGAGTTCAGCCAACCTAAGGGTAGCTATGCCAGAGACGCACTAAGAACAGGCCTGGAGTTTGCACATCGCGAAGGTTTTAATCCTTACAAGTTTGGCGTTATCGGTAGTAGTGATAGCCACAACTCGAGTTCGGCGGTGGAAGAAGACAACTTCCATGGAAAACTTCCAATGATTGATGGCACGCCGAGCCAGCGTGTGGGAACGGCATACCTCTCAGGACGTGTTACTCCAAATCGAAGCTATGGCGCAGCGGGGCTGGTTGCTGTATGGGCTGAGGAAAATACACGTGCGTCTATCTTCGAAGCAATGCAGAGAAAGGAAACCTATGCGACCTCTGGTCCTCGTATGTCCCTCCGCTTCTTTGCGGGTAGCTACCCCGAGGATATCCTCGACGGTGCTTGGTTGGCAAAAGCTTATGATTTAGGTGTGCCGATGGGAGGCGAACTGAGTAATGCAGCTTTTACTCAAGAGGGGCCGGTATTTGTACTTCAGGCAATGAAAGACCCAATGGGCGCCAACTTGGACAGGCTGCAGGTCGTCAAAGCCTGGGTGGATAGTGAAGGCATCAGTCACGAGAAAATCTTTAACGTGGCGGCATCGGATGGTCGAATGAACCAGATGAATAATGGTTATCTCCCAGCAGTGGGTAATACCGTCGACCTAAAAAGCGCGACTTACGATAACACCATTGGAGCAGCAGAACTTTCAGTGTTATGGCAGGATCCAGAGTACGATGCTTCTGTTGAAGCGTTCTACTATGCGAGAGCAATTGAGATACCCACGCCTCGCTATACGACCTACGATGCGAAAGCGCTTGGTGTCGATCCCTTGGAGCCCGCGACGATTCAGGAAAGAGCGGTTTCTTCAGCGATCTGGTTCAGCGTAAACCAGTTGTAGGTGCGTGCTAAGCTACTCACCGATCTTGAACTGGCCGATTTTTTCGACGGTACTCTGATGGCGCTAGGCCCGTTTGCTGCTTGAAAAAGTGTGAAAAGTGAAACGGGTCTGGTACCCCGACTTTGGTGGTATTGACGCGTATATGAATGATCGGCTGGGGTTTGGAGCTGAAGAGCGAAATCGACTGATTGAGATAGTTACATCACCCTGTAGTGGTCTAATAATTTTTTGATGATGAAAGTAGAGGTAAATGCTATGTGAAATGATGAGAATATTGGTATTGAATTCAAGGCAAGGGTGATTGTGGTGGACAATCTGGTCAGGTCCGGGGCAGTTGGGAGAACTTTGTGAAAGACTACAGCGATGATTTTAACCCAGAGCTAAAACTGGAAGATCTGGATCACTCACTCCTGGCCCGTTATGGCAGGGATATCATGCAGGCCCATC
>JAKSCP010000428.1 GCA_022360535.1 Pseudomonadales bacterium
CCAACGCGATCGGCCTTGTTGGTATCAGAATTAAAAATCGCGACATTGGAAACATCCAATGGAGCCTCACTCTCTACGATGCCACCAGGCTGGCCCGCATTGGGGTTTGGCTTGGTGTGGCGCTTAACCATGTTGACGCCATGAACGACGACCTTGTCGCCGAGCAATTGAGAGATAGTGCCGCGCTTGCCTTTATCCTTGCCTGCGATAACAACTACTTCATCATCACGTTTTAACTTATTCATTTCTCACTCTCTCTCGTAGCCAGGTCTTAGAGCACTTCTGGTGCTAGCGAAATAATGCGCATGAATTTTTCATTACGCAGTTCACGAGTCACCGGACCGAACACACGGGTTCCGATAGGTGCTTCCTGGTTGTTGAGCAAAATTGCTGCGTTATCATCGAATTTAATCAATGAGCCATCGCCGCGACGCACACCTTTCTTGGTGCGTACCACCAGCGCGTTCAACACCTGGCCTTTCTTGACCTTGCCGCGTGGAATCGCTTCTTTAACAGTGACTTTAATAACATCACCGATACGCGCATAACGGCGGTGGGAACCACCCAGCACCTTGATGCACATTACGCGTCGGGCGCCGCTGTTATCCGCAACATCCAAATATGACTGAACCTGAATCATCGATTTACTCTCTAGTCCGTAGACTTAAACCTGTGTCGCTCTTTCGTCGATTGAAACCAAGGACCAAGACTTGGTTTTAGAAATCGGACGTACTTCCTTTATGGTGACTGCATCACCGATTGCGCATTCGTTGTTGTCGTCGTGCGCATGAATCTTGGTAGATCGCTTGATGATCTTGCCGTAAACAGGATGTTTTACCCGACGCTCAACCATCACCACGATGGACTTATCCATCTTGTTGCTGACCACTCGTCCTGATGCGGTACGGGCTAGCTTCTCAGCTGTTTCCACTGCAGCAGCCTGATCGCCTTGAATTTCACTGTCCGCCATAATTACGCTTCACTCTGTTTTTCGGTAATGATGGTTTTGATCCGCGCAATGTCTCTTTTAACTTCGCTGATCAAATGCACCTGACCGAGTTGACCGGTTGAATTTTGCATACGGTAGTTAAACTGATCTTTGTAGAGATCCTGCAGTTGCGTCTGCAGCTCTTCGACAGATTTCTCTCTCAATTCACTCGCTTTCATTACATCACCGTACGCTTAACGAAAGTGGTATCGAAAGGCAGCTTGGCAGAAGCCAAGGAAAACGCTTCGCGCGCCAGCTCTTCGTCTACACCTTCAATTTCAAACATAATGCGACCCGGTTGAATCTGAGCAACCCAGTATTCCACCGAACCTTTACCTTTACCCTGACGCACTTCCAATGGCTTCTGCGTAATTGGCTTGTCAGGGAAAACGCGAATCCAGATCTTCGCGCCACGCTTCACTTTACGTGTCATGGCACGACGTGCTGCTTCGATCTGACGTGCAGTCAGGCGTCCACGAGACACTGCTTTCAAACCGAATTCGCCGAAATCTACTTTGCTGCCGCGATGAGAAAGACCCCGGTTGCGGCCCTTCTGCATCTTGCGAAATTTTGTACGCTTTGGTTGTAACACGAACTTCTTCCTCTAGTTAGCAGCCGGCTGTTGCTTTGGCACGACAGCTTCATCGAGATCCAAAATCTCGCCTTTGAATATCCACACCTTCACACCGATGATGCCGTAAGTAGTGCTGGCCTCAGAGGTGGCGTAGTCGATGTCGGCACGCAGTGTGTGCAAAGGCACGCGGCCTTCGCGATACCACTCGGAGCGAGCAATCTCAGCACCGCCCAGACGACCACCAACCTGCACCTTGATGCCTTCCGCGCCCTGGCGCATGGCATTCTGTACAGCTCGCTTCATAGCACGGCGGAACATCACACGACGCTCCAACTGTTGCGCCACGCTGTCAGCCACTAACTGAGCATCCAGATCGGGCTTACGAATTTCTTCGATGTTGATCTGCACAGGTACGCCCATCTTCTGAGACAGAACGCCGCGCAGTTTTTCTACATCTTCACCTTTCTTACCAATGACGATGCCAGGTCGCGCTGTATAGATCGTCAATTTGGCTGTCTGCGCAGGACGCTCGATATCAACACGAGCAACCGAGGCATTGGCCAGTTTCTTCTTCACGTAATCGCGAACCTGCAAATCATTCAGCAGGTTGTCTGCGTATTCCTGACCTTCGGCAAACCAAGCCGAGGTATGTTTCTTAACAATACCGAGGCGGATGCCTGTGGGATGTACGTTCTGACCCATTGGGTTCTCCTAGTCCGCGACCGTGATAGTGATGTGGCATGAACGCTTCAAAATGCG
>JAKSCP010000337.1 GCA_022360535.1 Pseudomonadales bacterium
CATGCTGCGGTTACTGCCGCCATAGACAAGGCATTCAGCAAATGACCGGTTAGTCGAACGCCTGCGCGAGTTCGGCAGTTATATCTGCAGCAGAGCAACTCCTGCACCCGGCTCTGTTCGTGCCACTCCACAACGGCACAAAATCACTGGAACCTATAATGGAGGTTGTCTTCCGCAATGGTGCAATAGCGTTTGCAGCCAGCGGAAACTGCGGCACCGTGGAGTTCATAGGCCCGAGTTCTTCCATTAATCGATTTATCAAGCCCCTTGCCGGCCTGCCCGTGAACAAGTTCGTGATTGCTGTCTCTGGCGAATCTCTCTGAAGTAATAAGGATCGATGAGCTTTAGTGGTAGTGGCTTCACGACAACAGAGATAGCTAGTGCCTACCTGTACTGCGCTGGCACCTAATCTCATACATGTTCTCACGTCTTCAGCGCTGGCTATTCCTCCTGCGGCGATTACCGGTATTTTAACGCGGGCAACAATTTCCTGGAGCAACGACTCAGTGCTGGATTGAGTATCCAGGTCTTCAGTTAAGAACATCCCTCGATGACCACCAGCTTCAACGCCCTGGGCAATAACCGCATCCACGCCATTAGCTTCCAGCCACTCTGCCTCTTCAAGCGTTGTTGCAGAAGAAATAATTTTGCTTCCCCACGACTTAACTCTTTCGAGCAGTTCTTGACTGGGTAATCCGAAATGAAAACTAATCAGCGGCGGATTGAATGGTTCGATAAGCTCGGCAATCTGTTCGGAAAACGGAATCCTCGCTGCTCCTTCCTTTATTGAGCTCAAACTAAGCTGATACTTCTTGTAGTAAGGTTCGAGAAGTTTTCTCCACTGCTGTTCTACGTTTTCATCTACTGTGGGTGGCTCATGGCAAAAAAAGTTGAGATTGATTGGTTTAGCAGTAGCCAGTTGCAGAGTCACCAATTCTGAATGCAACTTTTCATTGGATAACATGGCACAAGGAAGCGAACCAATTCCTCCTGCTTTGGCAACTGCAATGGCTAGTCGACTGTCTTGAACGCCAGCCATGGGCGCCTGGATGATTGGATAGTCACAGTCAAATTGCAAAAGCTGTTGCGGGCTTGTCATCGGTGGTAGGGTGGTTACGGGTATTGGTTCTAAGAATAAATGGAGACCACCGTGAAGACCATCCAGATATTAGTTGTCTCGCTATTGTATGCCATTGTGTCAGTGTCCCCTGCGGTAGCGCAGCAAGAGTCAGCGCGACGCCTGCTAGCTCCCGAAGATTTTTCTGCACTGAAACAAGTGGGCAGTCCGGTGGTAAGCCCAGATGGCAACTGGGTGGCTTACACCGTGCGCGCAACATCACTGGAAGAAAATTCATCTGAAACACGGATATTCATGGCTTCCACTGAAGGAGAGGAAGTTTTGCCCATGACAGGGGTGGGTGCCTCCGCCACTAACCCCGCCTGGAGCCCCGATGGCAAATACCTGAGTTTCCTGGCGTCACGCAATGATGGTGAGACCCAGGTCTGGGCCCTGGATCGGCGTGGAGGTGAAGCTGTACAACTCACCGAGATTGAGCAAGGCGTGTCAGATTATGTTTGGTCTCCTGATGCCACGAAGCTTGCTCTGCTCATTACCGACACGGAAGAAGATTCGGAAGACGATGAACCGCAACCCTGGGTCATCGATCGACTTCAATTTAAGCGAGACTACACTGGATATCTGGATCGATTACGCACGCACCTCTATGTGCAAGATCTTGCTACGGATCAGGTCACCCAGCTTACTTCTGGTGACTATGATGATTCGCAACCTGTGTGGAGCCCCGACGGACAGCTCATTGCGTTCACCAGCAATAGAACGGAGGAGCCCGATAGCAATAGCAACAGCGATATTTGGGTAGTGTCGGTGGAAAATCCGGATGCAGGTGCGACCTTACTGCAAATCACCACAAATCCAGGTTCTGATTCTTCTCCTGCATGGAGCCCTGATGGCAACTACATCACTTACGTCACGGTCACCGAGCCGGAACTGATTTGGTATGCCACAGGTCATCTCGCAGTATCACCCGCTACTGGCGGTCAGGCTCGTGTACTCACTTCAAGAATAGATCGGAACGTAAGCTCTCCCCGATTCGCAGAAAATAGCGATGACATCCTGTTCATTCTGGAAGACAGCGGTGAGCGTCACCTTGCCAGCATCGATCGCAGCGGTGAGAACTTCGAACGCCTGATTGATGGCAACATTAGCCTGCGAGACTATTCCATTAATGCCGACGGAGATATCGCGACATTAATTGGCACTGCCGAGCAACCAACAGAGGTTTATTTCGGTTCGGGACGCAACCTCCGACAACTGAGCTATACCAACAAGTCGTTCCTCGACACAATAGAAATAGCGGCTGTCGAAAATGTGCAATTCCAGAGTGCTGATGGGACTGAGATAGAAGGCTTCATCTACAAACCTCCCGGTTTCAACGAAAACTTCCGTTACCCGACTCTATTGCGGATTCATGGGGGACCGGTTTCGCAGTATGACTTTAACTTCAACTTTGATGCGCAGTTGTTCGCAGCTCATGGTTATGTAGTCGTCATGACTAACCCGAGAGGGTCATCAGGCTATGGTCAGGAATTCTCCAGACAATTATGGGCGGCCTGGGGCGTCAAAGACTTCGAAGATGTGATGGCAGGAGTGGACTACGCCATCGACCAGGGCTATGCGGATCCAGAACGACTGGGTGTCGGTGGTTGGAGTTATGGTGGCATCCTAACCAATTATGTCATCACCAAGAGCGAGCGCTTTGCCGCTGCCATTACCGGGGCCAGTGAAGTATTGTACCGCAGCAACTATGGCCACGATCACTATCAACGGCAGTGGGAAATGGAATTAGGTCTGCCTTGGGAAACACCAGAGAACTGGGAAAGAATTTCGCCGTTCAACGACGTTGCAAACATTGTTACACCGACTCTTATTATGGGCGGTGAACATGACTGGAATGTGCCGATTCTGAATTCCGAACAGTTATACCAGGCGTTGAAACGGCTTGGCAGGGAAACCCAGCTGGTGGTCTATCCCAATGAACACCATGGTATTCGTCGACCGGCCTTCATTCTCGATCGCTACCAGCGTTATCTGGACTGGTACGACCGCTACTTAAAATAACTCAAGGAGCGTTTTCTCTTTCGACCCCACGGAATCAGCCCAGGTTCCGTTTCTTTTTTCGTGTCATTCTTTCTCATTCACAAGCGATCGAACAATTGGCGCTGAGTGCTCACTGTCAGAAATCGGTTTAGTGTTTTACAAATTGTGTCGTCTTGCTACGAAAGGGGAGATTGACACTGTGTTCGATACTAACTGGACAACCTATGTAAACAAGATTCAGTTTTCATACCTTCC
>JAKSCP010000512.1 GCA_022360535.1 Pseudomonadales bacterium
AAAAAAAGTGTGGAAACCCTAGTCTTCGACGACCGGCCGCCGCGGCTTAACCAGTCCTACTCTCCTATTTTCTCCCCGTTGCTGGTGTCCAATACCTGTACCCGGTTACCGCGGAGAATGATGCTGGAGGCATACAGAAATCTCCCATCGGGAGAGATGTCCATATGATCAGCTCGCAACCCTGCTACGGGTGTCCTCCACAACAGCTTGCCCGTTGCGAGTTCGAAGGCTGCGATGTCTGCCAGATAACCTCTGGATACGAACAATACCCGGCCATCTCTGGACAGATCAGAATCCTGTACATAATTTTTGCCTGCCCGGCCTTCCACAATACCTTGCAACAGACTTTGCACTGGATCGCGGAAGAAACCGACACGTGGGCCGTCTGGAATGACGTCAAGATGGCGGATTACGGTTTGGGCATCGATGTCGACAATGGATACTGATCCCTGCAATGAGTTGGCTACAAAGGCGAGTTCCCGAGTTGGGCCAACTGGATCAGATGCGGTGGTATAGGAATCCTGGCCGATATTTCGTTCCTTGTTGAAGCGGGCTATTGAACAAGCCCCGAGTAACGAAACGACAATCAAGGCGATAAAAAGACGCGGATGTGACTTCATGGCGGTGCGATCTCCCTAATGCAAAAAACAAGAAAACTGCACTTGTTAGACAAAGGGAGCATGCTGTTGGTTAACAGCATCTAAAGTGAAATATACCCACAACCAGGTTAGGGTTTTCTAAGCTGAGGCTTGTTGATTCTTCAGAGTCTGACTAGGCGCCAAAACGATAGCGCAGGCGAAAGGCGAAGGTATTTATGATCGGTTGATTCCAGGTTCGGGCGAACAAATCGGAATAAGTGTCAAAGCTGTCCCGCGGCAGGTTGGAGCCTCGAGTGTAGACAAGGAACAAATCTGAGAGAGGTGCTATCTCCCACCGATAGCGAGCCTGGAAGGTCATGCGACTAATGACGAAGTCGTCCGGGTCGGTGTTGGGCTTAGCGACAGGGGTCAGTGGCTCGGCTCCCACTGGCGAGCTTTGCCAGAATCGATCCTCAAATGCCTTGATACCATTGTATTGCATGGTGAAACGAATCTGCTGCCGGGGACCAATGAAATAGTTTACTTCCATATTAGGTGCCCACTGGTGCGCTTCGAAGCTGGTATAGGAGCCATTGCCATTGTGGATCAGTAGAGCCTCCTGGTCCGTGTATTCCAGGTTGATCTCTGAGGAAAATCGATCATTCGGCCGCCATGCGACACCTGCACGACTGGTTACCTGTTGTGGTCCGAGCTGGTCTGTTCCCCAGTCAATACCTACATTGATGGCGAGAGGTTTCGCCGGGTCTGATTCATAAGAAAGGTTCAGGCCTTCCCGTTGTGGTACCTCAAAATCGCCAGTGCCGCGCCCCAGACGATCATCGATGCGTTCAGGAAATACTCGCAATGAATAGGAAAAGGTATCGTTATTGAGAAAGTTGTAGTCCTGGTTCAGAAAGAGTCCGATCCGCACCGGCTTGCCATCGACATTCCATTGGTTGGTAACAATGTAAGTGGTATTGCGAGAACGCAGCCAGGAGATATCGGATTCAAACACATTGTAGTTATAGTCCAGATTCATCTGGTCATTGCGTGTCAGAAATCCCAGTTCGTTTATGTCCAGTGACTCATCAAAATAAGTCGCGCGCACCGTATGCTGTTTGCCTCGCTCAGGGCGAAAGCGAAAATCTGCCATACCACCGTAACCCACTTCACCATTTTTGTCGGAACGCATAAAACTTGAGTCTATGACCCAGCGGTTATCTGCGGAGAAGTAATGAGCGTCGATAGCATTTACTGTTTCATCGATTTCAGGATGATGCACGCTGGTGCCCATCCAGCCGATACTGCGGCGGCCTCCTGAGTTAGTGTCTTCATAGAGAGCGCGACCGACCACGAAGTCACGCCCTTCTGAAATCAATTCGACGACCGACCCATCTTCGCGAATGCCTTCGACTTCCATTTCATCCTCGAAGGCCATGAGCGTGCCGTAGCGGAACTTTCCCTGTTGTCCAACAAATTTCATTGCGCCCAGCAAGTCAGTCGGTTGACTGCGATCAGTAGGAAGTACGTCGACGCCATCAGGTATATCGAGAATGGGCGCACCACCGATGCGGCGAGTATTCACTAGCTGAATAGGTCCGCCCGGACCACCTGGATTGGTATGCCGTGGATGGGTAATAAAGATGTCCTGTCCTTCAAGGAAAAAGTCACGCTGCTCCGGGAAAAACTGTTCGAATGCTGTAAGGTTTACTATGACATCATCTGCCTGCACGCTGCCAAAGTCTGGATTGATTGTCGCCGTGAGTTGAGTGTTGGTAGTTGGTCGCCAAAAGATATCGGTACCTATCTTGTAGGTGTCCTCGTGGCGAATGTCATCATGTACTCCACCTATGAATGGGTAATAAGTGAGTTGACGGCTTGGCTGGATGCCGCGCAGCTCATACTTAGTGAAAGCAGACAGATACTCGTTCACCGTTTGCGGGAGTGGTGGGTTGGACCAGGTGTCGCCATTCAGGTGACCAACCTGTCTTTCAAAATAGAATCCAATGGTCCGGGTATCATCATCCTGAGGCAGAGCCATCATTGACCAGGGGATGTAAATTTCAGCGCTCCAACCACCTTCTACTTCGGAAGTACGTCCATTCCAGGGCCCGTCCCACTGCATGTTAAATTGACGCTCCGGAAGAATCGTGCCGTCAGTCATGGACTCGCCCAGGTTTAGCCGGATGAAATAGCCGTAAAGACCCTGCCCGGAGGGATCGATGCTTACTATAAAACCATCTCGTGCCAAGCGGGTATCGCGTGAAGTCATGCGCGCCACCAGGCTGTCTTCTGGCTGGTAATTCATGGCGCCGATATAGATACCCCGTTCCGTGTAAAACATGCGCACATGAGTTTCGTAAGGCGCATCAGCGAGAGTGTCTGGATCAATTACCTGCATGCCATCAATGATGGGCAGGTCATTCCATACCGCTTCATCCAGATCACCGTCCAGTCGAAAGTCATTTTCCGATTCCGCGATGCGGGTTACCTGCGGGAGAATTCCCTGGGCGATGGAATACTGAGACCAAAGCAGGAGATGGGAGATCACTGCAATGCGAGATAAACAGTTGAGCGCCTGGAGCATAAGTCTGTACTGCATGCTAAGACTCTTTCTGAGTAATGCGAATTTAGTGAATCAATCGGCGCTCAAGTTTGCCTTGAGCCAGGAATGGTTGGGTAAAAGTCACCACTCCACCGCTGACGTATTTTCAATGCAACAGCAAGGTAGATAATACGCGACTGTGAGGCTTGCGGATGAGATTGAGACTATTTGTTGCAAATACAAAGCTGGTACGTGTTTCGTAACAATTCGACACGAATGGCGTCTGGCAGCTTAACTCACCTTTACCAGGAAAATTCGTGCCCCAGGGTTAGCGAATACACCCACGGATCCATCTCTACATAAGTGGAGATAGGCCCAAATTCACTGTTAAAACTGGCGTTAGTGTCGATATTCATGCGCCATACTGAAGTATTGAGGAACCAGCCATTGCCGAGCCGCCAGTCGAAACCGGCTCTGACTGACATGCCGATGTGCTCATCGAATTCCAGGCCAGAGGCGCCCAGCTCTGATCGCGCCTGTGTTGAAAGAGAGTCATCGAAAAAGTGGGTGTAACTTAAACCAGCTCCCAGATAAGGCCTGAATCTGTCAGAGGGAGCTCCAAAGTAATACAACGCGCTGAGGGTCGGAGAGATTTGTTTGCTCTCACCCAGTGCTGTAGTGGTTAGGCCATAGCGATCGAGGCCCGAAATTGCCAGCTCGTGTTCAAATGGGGCGGATAGAGTGCCTTCCAGCGCTAAGGAATTGGTCAGCATATAGGTAAGGTTCAATCCGAACTGGGCGTCGCCATCAATACCGATGCCGGATCCCGACAGCAGGCCAGAGGTCGGGGTTTCTACCGGGCTGCTGTCTACGCTGGGTTCAAAGTTCATGATGCCCATTCTAAACAGCCAGTCGCCTTGTTCCTGCGCCAGGGCGCCCAGCGGCAGCACCAGGGACAGCAGCAGGGTGACCATTCGATTTGCCAAGCGGGGTGAAAGCCAACCAGTTAAATTTTTCATATTTCTATAGTAACCGGGCGCTACGTTCAGTCTATTCGGACTTGCTTGCCTGAAGGTTCTGAAAAACCGATGAATCCGGGTAGTGCGGAAACAGCTATTAAGGCTGCTGTATTGCCAAAGGTCGTTTACAATACGCAGCTTTTTTCAAGGAAAGAGCGAGCAGGATGCGGATTGGAATAGTCGGCGGGGGTCAATTGGCAGCGATGCTGGTTCAGGCTTGCGCGCGCGCCAATGCCCATGAGGGTAGCGAGCACGAGATTTATGTGCTGGATGCGAATGCACAATGTCCTGCGGCACTGGTTGGCGGCATTCATGTGCAGGGCGTGCCTGCAACCGGAGAGGGCTATGAGCAGCTGGCGGCGGCCTCCGATGTGCTGACAATTGATTTGGAAAATGTCTCAGTTGACGACCTGTCTCAACTTCAAAACAGTGGCCACAGCGTATTGCCAGATCCCGTTTTATTGTCAAAGGTCACCGATAAACTGAAACAGAAACAGTGGCTGCGAGAGTTAGGTGTGCCGACGGCTGATTTCGTTGCTCACGATGGCGCGCAAGAAGTGACTGCCGACCCCTTTGGTTTTCCTGTTGTGCAGAAAGCGGCAAGGGGAGGCTATGACGGCCGAGGCGTGGCTGTGCTGCGATCCGCCGAAGATAACGATTCCCGCTTGCAGGTTCCTGGATATCTGGAGCAGTTTATTCAGCGAAAGATGGAAGTCTCAGTGATGGTGGCCGCGAATGGGTCTGATGACATTATCGCTTACCAACCGGTTGAGATGGTCTTTCACGAAGGCGGTAATGTATTGGATTATCTGGTGGCGCCTGCGAGATTGTCAGCTCAGCTTTTGGAATCAGCTCAGGAGCTCGCTGTTTCGACGATTACCGCCATGAATGGCCAGGGCATTTTCGGCATTGAAATGTTTCTTACTGAAGACGACGAGTTACTGATCAACGAAATTTCTCCCCGCACACACAACAGTGGCCACTACACCACGGAAGCCTGCCAGACTTCACAATTTACCCAACAGCTTCGCATTCTCACCGGCGAAAAACTGGGAGATGCCAGGCAGCTGACACCGGCAGTGATGTTCAATCTATTAGGTGCTGAAGGTTATGAGGGGGACACGGTAGTTGAACAGGAAGCATCGCTGGGGGATGATGAGGAAATCGCTGTTCATCTCTACGGCAAAAAGCACTGTTTTCCTGGTCGAAAAATGGGCCATGTCACAGTGACTTCGGAGACAGTAGACACAGCGCTGGAAAAAATGAATGTGATTCGAGAACAGATTCTAGTCAGAGGAGCAAAACAACTTGTCTGATTCAATGCAGCCGCAAGTCGGAATTATCATGGGCAGTGACTCTGATCTACGGGTCATGCAGGCCGCTGCCGATATTCTTGAGCAGCTCCAGATACCTTATGAGTTGACTATAGTTTCTGCTCACAGGACTCCGGATCGTATGTTCGAATACGCGCGGGGTGCGGAGCAACGAGGCTTGAAAACAATCATTGCTGGCGCAGGTGGTGCAGCTCATTTGCCGGGCATGGTAGCTGCATTGACGGTTTTGCCCGTTATTGGTGTGCCTGTCGCAGTTACTGCACTGCAAGGACAGGACTCTCTTCTATCTATAGTGCAAATGCCCAAGGGGATTCCGGTAGCGACTGTCGCCATCGACAATGCAACAAATGCAGGTTTGCTGGCCGCACAGATTATCGGTGCATCGAATGAAGATGTGAGGGCAAGGATACAAGAGTTTCGGGCGAACCAGACACAATCTGTGTTGGATAAGGTAGAAAGCCTTAAGAGCTAAAACTCAATTTTCCGCTGCACGCGCTAACCTGTCTCGGATTGCGTCCCATTCTGGTGTATCTGGCACCTTTTCAACGTAAAGCAACTTCTCCCCACTTTGTTCCAAGGTATACAGAGCACTATAAAGCTCGGCTCCGAAGGCTGTGACATCTCTCGGCAGGGAGATCACCGGTTTACTGCGAGTGCTCTGTGCTTGCGCTGTATCTTCGAAACACAAAATAGCAGCCGCCTCGTCCCATTTCGCCGCAATAGCCTCAGCATCAACTAAACGCAGCCGCATTCCCTGGGGCTGGTAGTGCCGATGCCGGGTGCCAGGGGAGGGTGCATTACTGGTGTTCGTTGCGAGTCTTACATCTCCTGTTACTGCTTCGATCTGTTTCTTGCTGATTGAGCCAGGGCGCAGCACCGACGGTGGAAACTCTCGAATGTCCAGGACCGTAGACTCAATTCCGAGATCGGTGATTCCTCCATCGAGAATCGCAGCGATGCATCCCGAAAGCGTAGTGGCCACATGATCAGCGCTAGTGGGGCTGGGCCGCCCCGACAGATTGGCAGAGGGTGCGGCTAATGGAAACTCGCACTCCATTAGTAAGGCTTGAGCTACCGGATTGGCTGGGGCTCGAATTGCCACAGAATTTAATCCAGCCGTTACTTCTTTTGGCACCACTGAGCTGGCTGGCAGCACCAGACTCAGGGGTCCAGGCCAGAACGCCTCGGCAAGTTGCCTGGCATGCTGTAGCTGATCCTGGCTGGCTTGCCACAATGGCAGTGCTTGCTCGAAGGAAGACACATGCAAGATTAGCGGGTTGTCGTTCGGTCTTCCCTTGGCTTCAAAAATCTTGCCTACTGCGATCGGGTCGAGGCCGTTGGCACCAAGCCCGTAGACGGTTTCCGTTGGGAAGGCGACCACTTCGCCTGCGCGGAGCAATTCACAGGCTCTGGCAATTGCAGTGGGATCTGAGGCGGAAAGCTGTTCAGTCGTCATCGACAATTTCTGCTAGGTAATATAAAGAAGGTAGATTTGTTAAGCATAGCGCCAATTCGCCCACATTGCCCTAGGCAAGTCTGGAAGATTTTTGAAAGATTCCAAAATGGAGGAAAGACGGTTTCTAACGGTTGTCCTGCTGTTATTGGCAGATCTGTACACAGAACACTTGGGGGCTTACTCAAAATCCAGTATTGTTAGCTGAAAAGTCTAATTTCGTGATTGTTAACACGAGTGCAATAAAGGATTCTTGCTTTGGAAATCGTTCCTCAATTTATCTTTCCCTCTGCAGTCTGGGCTACTCTGTTCGATGATCGGGAGAGCTTCAATGCGTCATTGCTGGATCAAATCTACCGTCTGCGAGACCAGGATCCAAATGGCGTTGCTAACACTAACGTAAGAGGCTGGCAGAGCCCCAACAATCTTCAGAGTCTTGAGGAGTTCCAGGAGTTCAGTTTACGAGTAGTTCAGGTTTGTCAGCGTATCGGAGAATCCCAGAACTTTATGCCCAATCTCTCATTTAATTTGCAAGCTTGGGCAAACATCAATCCCCCTGGTGCTTCCAACAAGATTCACTTCCACGCGAACTGTCACTTCAGCGGTATTTATTACATCAGTTTGAAAGCGCCGGAGTGTGGCAGCATTTTCTTTCGAGATCCGCGTGTCGCTTCAAGGATGCTAACTTATCCCATTGCAAAGCCTACTGAATTCACCACCGAGGAAGTTCGCATGAAACCCGAAGAAGGCCGTATGTACGTTTTCCCGGGCTGGCTAGAGCACGGTGTAGAAGAGAATCGAAGCGATCAAGACAGAGTCAGCATCGCTTTTAATGTCCTGTGCGGTATGCGGGATTCTGGTTAATACAGCAGACCAGCCACTCATGTCGCAACCTCCAAACCAATCTGATTCTGCCAAGAGTGCAGATACTCTGGATATCCAACAAGCTCTGTCTTCCGCCATGCAGCACCAGACCGCCGGGCGTTTGGCTCACGCGGAACAGCTCTATCGACAGGTACTGCAAGTCGATCCTGAAAACCCTGCCGCCCTTCACTTATTGGGGGTGTTGGCCCACATGGCAAATCAGAGCGAGGTCGGCATTAACCTTATTCGGACAGCCATTACTATTGCTCCCGACTACGTGGCAGCTTACAACAATTTGGGAAACGTGCTGCGTGAAATTGGGCAGTTGGACGACGCTGCTGAGGCCTTTAGCAAAGCGATTGAACTCAAACCCGATTATGCTGAAGCCTATGGCAATCTCGGTTTGGTACAACAGAGCTTAGGCAGTCCCGAAGTGGCGATTGCCAGCTACCGGAAGTCCCTGGCTATCAAACCTGAGCTGGTTGACTCTCTGAATAACCTGGGACAACTACTCTGCCAACAGGGGGAGTTGGATGAAGCTATCCAGTGTTTTCAAAAGGCGCTTGCTGGCAATTCCAGATTGGCGCAAGTTCACTACAATCTGAGTACTGCTTTAAAGCTGCAAGGAAACCTCGAAGCGGCACTGGAAAGCCTTAAGCAGGCTATCGAAATCCAGCCGGGATTTGCTGTTGCCCATAACAGCCTCGCGCTGACTTTGCAGCGCCTTGGGAGGTTGGAAGAGGCCAATGCTGCCTATCGACGTGCGCTGGAACTCTCACCGGATAACGCGGAATACCTGGGAAATCTGGCCAATGTGTTGGATCTTCAGGGTGAGCTGGAAGAAGCCTTGAGTTGCTATCGAAAAGCGCTGGAATTGAATCCCGAGTCCAGAGAAGTCGCTGGATCTATCGGTTCGATCTTGTTGGCCATGGGCCAGTCAGAAGAAGGATTGATTAGGGAGCGAGAAGGATTCGGTGTGGTGAACTTCGATTCGAAGCAAGGCGTCAGTATCAACTGAGGAACAGGGTTTGAGTGCAGAAGTCACCAGAGTTGAAATAGAGGCAGCGTCAGCAATCCCTCATTTTATTGGCAGCTGGATTATTCAGCCTCCGTCGCTGTGTGATGATTTGATCACCTTCTTCGAAGAACACCCGGACAATCAGGCCCGGGGCAAGACTGCTGGTGGGCTCAATCTGGAGGCCAAGGACTCCATCGATTTGACTATTCGGCCGCGAGAATTGCCACAGGACGATCATCAGCCTGTACGCGCCTACCTGGACGCGCTGTTCGCCTGCCATCAGGATTACCTGCAACAATGGCCGTTTCTGCAAAACGTTTTATCCAAGGCCGAGATCAGTTCTTTCAATATCCAGAGTTACAAGCCTGGAGGCCATTTCCTTAAAGTCCACTCAGAACGAACGACACTGGCCACTTCTCATCGTGTGCTGGCCTGGATGACCTACCTGAATGATGTTGAGGACGGTGGTTCGACAGAATTCGTCCATCAGAATCTGCAGGTGCAGCCGGAAAAAGGTAAGACCTTGATCTGGCCTGCGGAATGGACCCACGCGCACAAGGCTAATGTATTGAATTCCGGTGAGAAATACATAATAACTGGCTGGATGCACTTCCCACCTCACTCCCCCCAAAATTAACGGCTAACAGCAAACTCCAGCCAACTTCCGAGCCTGAAATCGACTGCGATATCCGCCATATTCGTGGTAAGTCAGTGAATTATTTGCACCACAATCGCTCAATTTTGAGCCGCGCAATCGTGTTCGTGGGCTTTTGATAAAAGTAGTTTGATTTGAAAATAATTAAATTCAGTATCTGGTATTAATTCTTTATTTACGCTCGCCTTATAGAGCGAATGCTCAGTTAATTAATCTTTAATTACAATAGCTTATGTTTTTGGAGGTTTCTTTTGTTTTCAAACTAAATACTTTTAGAAAAATAAGCTTTTAGGCTTGAGTAACTACTTTTTACAGTCTATCCTCGCACGATGGCGGTCATGCACGCCCATGGATAAGTGCGTGATTTCCTATAAAAAAAGAAGCTTCTTAAATAAAAGAAAATTTGGAGAGATTGTATGCAGTATAAAATTCCACATAAGCGTAGTTTGCTTTGTACGGCAATTTCCATGTCTCTGCTCCCACTATCCCAAACTTCGCTGGCGCAAGATCAGCAGGTAGAAG
>JAKSCP010000356.1 GCA_022360535.1 Pseudomonadales bacterium
GAGGGAAGGTCCGGATGGCTTGTTGTACCTGCTAACTGACGAAGAACAGGGCGCAGTGCTGCGCATCGAGCCTGCTCCGTAGTTTAGTCGCTAGTTCTGCAACTGAATTCCAGATCTGTCGGCGATGGCAGCAGCCCAGGCCCAACCACCAAAAGTCTCTGACACAGCGACCAGCAATTCGTTCTCTCCTTCGTGTAAATCCAGCACTACAGTATCGGAAAAACCAACCAGACCCATAAAGCTAAAGTTCCGGCTGCGCCACCCGGCAATGCCACTAAAAACTTGTTTGCCGTTCAGGTAAAGACGTACTCGATCTGAATACCCAAACTGCATCGCTTTTAGCTGATCGGCATCGGACTGAATAGTTTGCCGAACGAATACGGTTTCCTGTTCCCTCGTACGCCCGGAAAGTTTGGCCAGGTTTGCAATACCATTGGTGTCGAGATCGGTGGTTCTCCAACTATGCCGATCAGATTCATTGACCCCCAGTTCAAGCCGATCTGCGACCCGTGATTCGCTAAATGGTTCGGAGACTTCCCAGGCCGCAATCAAGCCCTGCGGTAATGGTTCCATGGGTTGAGGCTCACCCACGATTCCTTCATTCGCCTGCAAGGGGCGAATAGTTACGTTGGAAAAATAAACAGGCCCAGTCCCTTGGCCCGTGACACGGAGATTAACAGCGCCCGAGCTGAGTTCCCTCTTTAAGTCAGGCACATGCAGCACCGGGGTTTCGCTGTTGTAGTAGATGTCTGCTCTGTCATTCAACACAACAATCTTTACCTGATTCCAGTCAGTGAACCTGTGAGTTACTGGCGCAATCGCATTGCCGTCGTGAAAGATCTGCCAGGCAGAAAGGCGGTTGTGGACGGGGGTGTATTGCAGTGCGTCAGGTTCATTATTGAGGTGGGCCCGAAAATACATCTCTTCAAAATTGGCGTCGTTCACTGCCCGCCAGCCAGCGCCAATAAAACTCTGTTGTTCGGAGAAAGCCGCATCGAAGCTGATCACGACGTTAGCCTCATCAACACCGTCTGCAATAACGCGGCCACCTTGTAACCGCAGAGCTTCACGCCCCAGATACCGTTCGAGTTCTGCTTCAGCCGCAGCGACGCGCCACTGGTAGCCACTGAACTCGATGAGAGTGTCACCGTCTTGGGCAAAAACTGGCTGGCTGCTTAGAAGTTTTACAAACAGAACAAACAGGCTGGTCCGCTTCAACATGATAAATCCCCGATGATCTCAGTCAAAAGGGGAAAGCGTACGCTACGGCGAGTCTGCTGAATTGGAAAAATCGGACAAGCCCAGCCGCTCGCGATGAGACTGTGCCGGAGTGAGATTGATTAGTTGTTTGTATTCGTTTATCAGATGAGATTGATCGTGAAACCCGCAGCTTAGGGCAATGTCTGCCCACCGGGGATGCACAGATCGATCAGACAATATGGCTGCCTGGGCGATTCTGAGACGACGGGCATAGAACTTGGGCGTTACTCCCAGGTGATGTTGGAACAGGCGATGCATTTGGCGCGGATGCAGTTCGAACCGTTCACTCAGAGACTTGATTGAAATTGACCCAGCATTTTTTCTCAAGGTAGCAACAGCCTTCGTGAACTTTTGGATTGTGCGTGGATGCCGAATAGCTCTGGAAAGATCCTGACTTAATGCTCGAGCCACCGTTGAAGGCTCTACCTGAGATTCAGCGACACACAAACTGTTTGAAAACTTGCTGTACAAGGATAGAGGTACGCGCACAGGCAACATGTCGCTATAGTCCACGGGGTCAATGTTGAGGAATAGCGCTGATGTTTCTGGTTTCAATCTCAATGCAATGGTTTCTTCGAAAGGCTGGGGGTTATGCCAGAAGGTTGAGCTGTACTGGGAGCAGATGACCAGATCGCATCCAATCACTCTGCCCTTGGCATCTTTTTGCCTAAAAATAGCAATACTTGGTTCCCCTAGAGGCAGCACTCTATGCGGGCGTGGTGATTTTCCAGCAAGGTCCATCCACACCATGTCGTAGGGCAGGTTGGGATTGTCAGCACATAGCCAGGCACTGTATTCACCTACCTGATGGGTAGGAAGGATGTCGGACAAGGGCGGCGTCATGGTATTTGCGCAGTTGTTTAAGCCTGGAATCGTCACGCCAGTATAGGGTTTGATGGAAACAAAATTATCCAGAAAACCTGATGTCTCAGCTGCAGATTCCTGCTGCGCAGCCAGTGAGTAAATATTCGAATTCAGGCCGTAATTACGCTACTTTGAGTATCAGGCCATGAAAAAAATAATAATCAGGACCGTCTTTCAGCTCGCCATTGCCCTGGTAACCCTACCGGCGGTAGTGATCTTTACCCTGTATTTACAGAATCGTGGTAACGATGGACCCTCTGTCATTTTTCCTGGGGGCGAACTTGTATCCGGGGAACTGTACTCTGGACCCGAACCGGATTGGAGTTTTACCGACGACGTTTCTACTGTGCACCTGCAGCTAGACAACCCGTTAAGCTCTCGCCTTACCTGGATTGAGGAAAGTGACGGCAAGATTTATATCACCTCGGACTATATGGGTACCTGGTTAGGGCGTTTGTGGAAACACTGGGCGGTGCAGGCTTACGAAGGTGATGGTCTGGCGGTATTGCGCATCAAAGGTGTGCGCTATGAACGCAAATTAGTCCGGGTGTTTTATAGCCCGGAGTTGGATGGGGTGATCGAAAAGAAAATTGCGAAATACAATTCGCGTATCACGCGAGAAGCAATCGAATCGGGAGAGACCTGGGTGTTTGAGTTGGCGCCCAGAGACGAAGTATAAAGTTATGAATTGGAAAACCTATTTCATGTTGCTGCTTTCGGCTTCTTTGCTGGTATCGCTGTCGATACTTTTGGTGCCCGGATTGGCGGAATCCATTGAGAGTTGGATGCTTGGGTTTCTCGCCAGAAATGCGGCGGTTTAGGGAGGACTGTTCTGGTTTGCAATCTTGAATTGGTTTCCTATACTGATAGTGACTAAATCATGCACAAGGAAGTGAGATGACGGTTACAACTTTTCATACATTAAAATTCGTTCGTTGATTAGAGCGGGCGGGCGTTCCCAGCGAGCAAGCGGAAGCGCAGGCAGAAGTACTTACTACTTACAGAGGCATTTAATGTGAATCTCGAGAATCTGGTAACCAAGGATTTTCTAACGGCCAAATTTGCAGAACAAAGCGCAAATATCGAGACGCGGTTAGCGGAATTCAAAGCTGAATTTGACACCAAGTTTCAGGTAATTGTGGTTATGCTTTCTATCGTGATGGCAGCAGTTGTAATCCCACTACTGGAACGAGTTCTAGTCTAGTCCTTCTGAATAGATCTTGTCTGGATTACTCACCATTGAGTGAATAAACCAACAACACATTCCCCGGTGCCTCATTCCACTTGTCATAACCGGACGTGACGTAAACCTGTCCGCTTACAACCACTGGTCCATCAGCTTCTATCGCACCACCTTGCGCTTCAATACCATTAGCCGTGCCGAAGTTTTGTTTTGTGCTGGTTTCCCAGAGTATGTTGCCGTTGTCCGCATCGAATGCGCGCAGCAATCCATCAAGGCCGCCGGCAAAGACCAACTCATCGGTGCTGGTTACCGCAGCGGAAATGCCATGCCAGCAGAGAAAACGCGATTCTTCGCATTGGTTGTCCAGGTCTTTGCGCCATAGCACTTCACCTGTGCTGGGTTGCAGCGCATGAATTCCCGGATGGGCAGGGCCCACGTTGTAGGGGTTGTTAGTAGGCAGATCGGAGATGCCAACAAATAATTTTTCGCCGTTGTTGCTCATGCCGTAATGAATGCCGCCCATGGTGCCGCCGCTACCGGCACGCTGCTCCCACAGCATGGCGCCATTGTTAGCGGGATCCAAGGCATACACCATGCCGGATTTCTGACCAACTAGAATAACTTCGCGGCCATTCTCATCACGAGACAGAATAGGTGAGGCGCCTATGTCATAGTCTGGTCCATCTTCCTCGGGGCAGTTTGGTGCTCGTCTTGAACACGCACCATTCCATGCGTCGTTCGCAGTAAGTTGCGCAGACCAGACAATCTCGCCAGTATCCAGATTCAATGCCAGCACCGCATCGCTATATTCATTGGCAGGCGACGAATAGTTTTCGCCAGTGCCGGCATAGACCAGATTGCGTTCAGCATCGATGGTTGGGCTGGACCAGACAGGCGCACCTGATGGACCAAACTGTTGTGTGCCAGCTGTGCTTAAAATCGTCGGGCGTGGTTCATCGGTGGTGTAAGTGCGCCAGAGTTCCTCACCGGTACTTATGCTCAATGCCACAAGCGCACCGCGAAATGTGCAGCATGAATAATCGGTGCGCGACGCCAAAATCACTTCTAATGATGACACGGGCACGATAAGCGTGTCCTCGTGGGCGATTACCGAGCCGGTGACGATTGCAGCGGGATGGTCATGCACTTTTTGTTTCCAAAGCAGTTCACCGGTCTGTGCATTCACTGCGTAGGCTGTTGCGGTGAAATCACCAAACAAAACAGTTTCAGGAACTCCCTGGTCATCGGTATCAACATACAAGGCGCCACGCACTTCAGCATCGGCACTGAAAGTCCACCAGGGGCAGCCGTTGCTATTGTCCAGTGCATAAATGGTTCCATCCTGACTACCAGTGAAAACGACTTCAGGTGTGACAACCGGTTGTGCACGGGAACGCGTCGCATTGGGAAAGGCGAAAGTCCATTTCAATTCAAGTTCGTCAACATTGTCTTTGTTGAGTGTGGTCTCACTGGCAAGATAACGTGCGTTGCCGGCCTGACCACCCCATCCATTCCAGACGACCGGCTGAGAGAGTCTGGTTAGATTGCTTTCGCAGCTAAAACTCGCTGTGTCGATTTGGGTCTCCTGGTAGCGATTTCCGGTCAAAAAGAAAGCGACCTGGCGTTTTTCATCGCGAGTAAGCGCCATACCCGCCGTGGCCATAATGCCGGACTCCAGTGATTGCACGATACGCTCGGGTGGATACAGAGCAAGCGCAGCCCGTTGCGGTGCTTCCAGTAACGCCCCTTCATGACATTCCGCGCAGGCTAGCTGGTAATGGGATTCACCCTGCACATAGTCAGGCTCGTTCTGCAGATCCTGAGCGGATGTTCCTATAGATAGAAGGAAGAGTAGGGGAGCCAGCAGGAGGGATAAGTTATCCAAGCTTCTTTGTCTAAAATGCATGAGCTTTACCTTATGTGCTTTGGGTGGGCAGTCCTGATACTAATAATAATGGTGTAAGACCAAGAATACAGTACTGTATCATTCTGCAAAGCCCTTTTATCGTTGTTCCGTGATAATTACTGATAGTCTCCGTGATGCTCTGTAGACAACTTACGTTCTCCTTACTCCTCGGCGCTCTGGTGATACCGGCAGCGGCACAGGAGCGCATCGCCGCGCTGGCCGGTGACGGTGGGGTGATGCTGATGTCGCCTGCCGGTGAGGTTTTGGTGAGTCTCAATCCGGACCGTTCTCTGGTGCCTGCTTCCGTTGTGAAAATTCCACTTTCGCAAGTGGCATTGGCTTCCCTGGGCGAAGACTTTCGATTCGAAACACACTTCTATCGCAACACTAACGGTGATCTGCTGATTCGTGGCATGGGTGATCCATTCCTGGTCTCTGAGGAGTTGCTGATCATTGCAGAGAGATTGGCGGGTGACGGTGTTCGGGAGATTCGGCGCCTGGTAGTCGATGATTCTGCGTTTGAGCCCAATCCTGAATTACCTTTGGAACCAGGTGCCAATGATCCCTATGCGGCTCGTAACAGCGCACTGGCCGTAAACTTCAATACAGTAAACCTGGCATGGGATAACAATGGCAGGCTACGATCAGCCGAGCCGCAAACTCCACTAACCGATCTGGCCCGGGAGCTTGGAGCGGGGCTTACACCAGGTGAAGATCAGCGCATCAATCTCGGCAACGACCCCAGAGCTGGGTTGCAGCAGGCCCAACAATTGTTCCTGCACTTTATTCAGGAATCAGGTATCACAGTAAGTGACACTGACTTCTATCAGGAAGCTGTTGGGGAGGATTGGGAATTACTTTATGTCCACCGCAGCTCACGTTCACTGCGTGAGAACCTGCAAGGCATGTTGCGCTACTCCAACAATTTCATCGCTAATCAATTGTTTCTTACGTTGGGCGCGCAACAGAGTGGTTATCCGGCATCTGTAGAATCTTCTCGTGCTGTTTTAAGGCAAAAACTGGATGAGTTGTATGGTGAGGGGTTTGGAGACAATCCAAATCTGCTAATAATGGTTGAGGGGTCGGGGTTGGCCCGTGAACAGCGTACCAGCGCGAGAGGCATGATACGTATTCTGGAAATTTTCCTGCCTCTCGCTAATCTACTGCCCGAAAGAAATAGTGTGCTGAGGAAGAGTGGTACCCTCACTGGCGTCTACAACTATGCAGGATACCTACCGGGAACTGACGGCTTGTATCCTTATGTGATACTAACGAACCAAAGCGCTAACAATCGTGATGAGATTCTACAACTACTGCAACGAAGAGTAGACTAGGTGATCTATGAATAAGCTTCACTGCCTATTGCTTCTGTGTCTTACGCTCCCGGCGCAAGCTCAAGAAGATTATCCGCCAGCCTATCCCCGAGAGGGTGCCACTAGAATGTTTGAGAATGACCACGTCATTGTCTGGAACATCAGCTGGTTGCAAGGGGACTACCCAGTCCATCGGCATCGATATGATCACACGGGGGTGTACTATAGTCCTGGAGACAGAGTCATTACGTCGGTGGACGGTGAAGTAAGAGAGGTTAGTACACCTGCCTGGAATATTTCGTTTCAACTAGCAGGAGTGACCCATAAAGAAGCAGGTATCAGCGTTGATCCTCTGCGAGCCGTTTTTATTCAGATCAAGCGACCCGTTACCGGTCCAACTCGATCCCGGCCGTCGGCAACAGAATTCCCAACTGGTGAGCCCCTGGAAAGACTCATCAATACCAGGGTTCGGGTCTGGGAGTACAATCAAACCACGACTGGCCCGGAAGAGTCGGCACACTTTTTCAATAGTGATACGGTTGTGGTTTGGTTTGATGCTGAGAATCAACCCACTGCAAATTTCATTTCAGGTGGAACCACTCAGGAAAGGGTCACACCTGCGGCAGCAGTCAGAACGTTTGTGTTCGAAATTCTGTAAGGAGTTGCTTTCTGGTTTGAATGGTCTGAACCGGGAAACCCGGAGTCAAACACAACATGCGGAGGCTGTCACCGCCACTATTATTACTTTTTCCGATTCCATCTATTCTGATAAGCTGCCGGTAATCAAGACGCAGGCTGGTGGCAATGGCAAACTACAAGAACAAGCCTCAGATTACCCGACGTGACTTCCTCAATGGTTGTGCGCTTAGTCTGGCTGCAGGTACCGGCCTGTCCCCGTTGGAGGCGGTTGCTCAAGGTGCACTGGATGCCTCGGCATTGCCACCCGACTACTACCCACCTACTTTACAGGGCCTTCGAGGAAGTCATGAAGGTTCCTTCGAAATCGCTCACGCCATGCGCGATGGACAGACCTGGCAGAGTGCAGATGCTGGCGATGGTCACTACGATCTGATTGTGGTTGGTGGCGGCATTAGCGGTCTGGCCGCAGCCTATTTTTTCCGCAAACAACACGGTCCACAGTCCCGGATTCTGATTCTGGACAACCATGATGATTTTGGTGGACACGCCAAGCGCAATGAGTTCTGGCATGAGGGACGCATGTTCCTCGTGAACGGGGGCACTCTCAATGTTGAAGCGCCATCTCAGTACAGTACCGTTGCTGCCGGTCTGTTGTGGGAGCTGGGTATCGATCGCACACGCTATTTTGAGAAGAACCGTGACATGTTTTCCTTCTATCGGGACATGGGGCTCACTGGCAGCATGTTCTTTGATAAGGAAAACTTCGGCGAAGACAAACTCGTTGTTGGTTACAACGATCAGCCTATAGCAGAGGCAGTTGCGAAAAGTCCGTTAAGTGCTGATGCGCAACGGGATGTGGTACGGCTCTACAACTCCACTGAAAACTATTTTCCTGGCTTAAGCGCAGAAGAAACTCGACAACGATTGACTCACATGAGTTACAAAGACTATCTGTTGAATGTGGTGCAGGTGCATGAAGATGTGGTGAAGCTGTTTCACTCTTCGTTTTATGGATCCTTAGTCGTCAGCCCGGACGCAATTCCAGCGATCTATTTTCGTGATGATGGTTATCCAGGATTTTCTGGCCTGAACCTGGAAGATTTACCTCCTGAGCTGCTGGTCAATGAGCCCGGAGGTCAACATGGTCGGGAAAATATCGAGCGGGCACGAGATGGCGATCCGGATATGTATTTTCCTGATGGCAATGCCACCATTACACGCTTGCTCGTACGTTCATTGGTTCCCGGTGCCGTAACAGGTAAGGACATGGAAGACGTGGTCACTGCAGCGGTGGACTATAGCCAACTGGACAGAAGGAACAATGACTGCCGCATTCGCCTGAACAGCACGGTAGTTCAGGTTGAGAATCAGGGGACAGACCAGGTTAAAGTGCAGTATGTGAACAACGATCAGGCTTATGCTGTTACTGGTGCTGCTGTTGTGATGGCCTGTTGGAATACAGTGATCCCCTATATCTGCCCAGAAATTCCAGCGCCGCAAAAAGAAGCACTGGTGTATGGGACGAAGTCACCTCTGGTTTATGGCGGCGCCTTACTTAGAAACTGGCAGTCTTTTGTTGATACTGGCATCTCTCGGGTTAGCGCTCCCACCAGTTTCTATTCAAGTATTGGTTTACAACCCTCGGTGACTATGGGCGATTATCAGGCACCCCGCGACCCGGATGAGCCGATCGTTATGCGTTTCTCTGCTTACTTCGATGTGCCGGGCCGAGAATTGAACCGGCGTGAACAACACAGGGCAGGGCGTAATGAAATGCTGGCCACTTCATTTGCAACTTTCGAAGATAATCTGCGCGATCAATTGACTCGAATATTGGGTCCAGCAGGATTTGATGACGAGCGTGACATTCTTGGTATTACCGTGAATCGCTGGCCCCACGGCTACAGCTATTCCTATAACCCACTCTATGAGCCAGAAGAGTGGGCCTATACTTCAACTGATCAGCGGCCCTGCATCGTTGGGCGCCAACGAGTAGGGCGAATTGCCATCGCTAACGCGGATGCGGCTGCCAGTCCACATACTGACGCGTCCATCAACGAAGCTTATCGGGCAGTGAATGAGCTGTTAAGCATGTAAAGCTGCAAGTAAAAAGGCAGTAGGGTATTTTTAAAAACGGCCTTTTGTCGATATAGCAATGCAACCCACTATTCCGCCTCCATTCGAGCCCGCTATCACCTTTACCTCTCTGTTGTTCGTGGTCGGAGCAGCACTGGCTATCCTCCTTGCCATTGCCCTTTGGCGTAAGCAATCTCAAAACGATCAATGTGCCGATGGTAGAGTTCTCAACCCGAATGCTTTCCTGGCGGTCTTGATGATTTCAATTGCTGTTGTCCTGCTGGAAAACTTTCTGGACTCAACTGGGTACTTCTACTATTTGGTGCCGCTAATGAGTACACATGTTCCTTTCGGATTTCTCGCGGGGCCTTCCCTTTATTTTTATGTCTGTACAGTCACAAGCCCAGAGCCGCCAAGATATCGACCTGTCATGTTGTTGCATCTGATACCGGCCGCGTTGATTCTTGTGACAGAAGGGCCGCTCTATTTTGATACTGAGCCTAATGCGAGAATGCTTGCCTATTACGCCTGGGCATACCCTGTAGAAGTAGATTTGGACGTCCTGAATCCCGGTTTCTTCAATTACCACGCGATTATATTTCTGGAGTCGAATGTTCTGAATACTACGGTTGAAGCCTTTGGTCCGGTGGGCTGGGTATTCATTTTCAACATTCAGACCTCGCTGGAATGGTACATGGCTGTCGCATCCCTGATGATCTATTCTGGGTTTTCTTTCCTAAAAGTCCGACAGCATACCAGCAACCTCCATAAGCTGACTTCGTCGATGGAAAACATCGATCTGCGCTGGGTGAATATTTTTCTGACGCTGTTGATGTTAGTGGCGGCAATGTATGTTCTTAAGATAGCAGCGAACTATATTTTTTCGACGGAGAGCTACAATCAATTAATCGATCTTGTGATCTATGTCGCTCTCAGTTGCGGTATCGTCTACCTTGGAACTAAAGCCTTGATGCAGACAACGATCTTTTCTCCCCAACTCGTAACCAGCTATGGGGCGACTGCTGCTGAAAAAAGCGCAGCCTCACCAGGAGATTTTCAGGCCGATGACGACCCGGTTGCTGCAGTTGAAGTAAATGGGAAGTACGGCAATTCGGCATTGCCTGTGGAGACGTCGAAAGAGCTGGCCGCCACGATTCGCAGGAAATTTGAAACTGATAAACTCTACCTGATTTCTGATCTGACCTTGCCCGACCTTGCCGGACAACTGGAGTTAACGACCCACGTTGTTTCTCAGGTTCTTAATGATACCATCGGTCAAAATTTCTATGACTTCGTAAATGGTTATCGAGTCGAGGAAGCCAAAAGATGGCTCGAATCCAGTGATTTCCGCAACAGGGCAATTTCCCAGATTGCACAAGAGTCTGGTTTCAACTCCAGCTCGGCGTTTTACAATGCCTTCAGAAAGAAGACCGGCATGACCCCCTCACAATGGCGTGACCGCCACTCACATTAAACAGCCTCGGCACCATCTAACTGTGTTCTCCTGATCTATCGAGCAGGAGGTATCGCTGCATTTTCCATTGCAGAATTTCCTGATCTTCAATGGGAATCTTGCCCGAACACAAACCTAAGGGAAGCAATGAAATTCTGGTTATTTCAAAGTGTACGTGTGTGCCTGCGCACCAAAAAGCAGGGCAGGGCGCGCCTTGCCAGTTTGTTAGCCTTCTTTTTGGTGATAACAGCTAAGCAGGCTTGCGCTCAGGATCTGGACTCTGAACTGCAGCAATTGGTTGACTTGCATATTGCGCAGACCGACGCGATCGGCGCCAATCTGCTTGTGGACATTCGCGGTCTTGGCACATGGTCGGTAGCCGGCGGCCTGGCAGATGTCACAACCAGCACAGCGATGCCAGTAAATAGTAAGTTCCGGATCGGCAGTGTGACCAAGGTGTTCGTATCGACTCTGATCCTTAAGCTAGTGCAACAGGGGGCTGTTACCCTCGACACCCCAATCGAAAGCTTATTACCTGATCTGTTGCCCAACGGCGCCAGTACGTCGGTGCGGCAGTTGCTCAATCACACTAGCGGCATCAAGGATCATCTGGGTGACACGGAACTCATATTCGACGCCTTGCTCCAGAACACCACCAGTTCCTGGACACCGGAAGAACTGGTCCAAATCGCAGTAGACCTTGGGCCCGCCGCTGATCCCGGAGCAGCTTACCGTTATTCCAATACTGGATTTGTTACCCTGGGACTGGTGGTAGAGGCAGTTATGGCGAGGCCCTTGGGCACTGTATTGCATGAACAGTTATTTGAACCCTTAGGTCTCACGGATACTTCGGCAAGCTGGGGAACTGAAGCGGCCGACCCTACAGCTCGAGCTTATACCTTACTCGATAATCAACTCCTGGATGTTTCCGAAATCGCCCACTCTCATGAATATGGAAACGGAGGTGTAATTTCTACAGTGAGTGATTTACGGCGGTTCATACAGTTGTTGTTGGGCGGCCAGATCATCAATGAATCCCTGCTGGCAGAGATGACCAACACCTTCGCCATCGGCGATGGCCTTGGCTACGGCCTGGGAATTGCGAAATTCCAGGACGACTCTACCCGATTTGGGCATGATGGTCGGGAAGTAGGCTATGGTTCACAACTGTGGTATTTCCCTGAAGAGGAAATGACAGTGGCGGTTCTTGCCAATCTTACCCAAGCCGATACAGAAAGTTTGCTGAACCAGGCGTTTTCCACCATCGATCAACTCGAACAGGCAGGGAGTGTGGTATTTCCCGTTAACGATCAACCTGAGTTAGGCAATCCGACCTCGGCTTCCAACGCGGCCACCACTGCGCTGTTCCAGGGTGGGGCTATAGCGGGGGCCGATTCCAGTTATCAATCTGCTTTCGCCGAAACCGAATCCTTCAGCGTCGATGTCAGTATTACTGTAGAACCTCGTCACATTGGTTTGCCAGGTTCGATCTATGTTGTGGTCGCTGTCAGTAACGGTAGTGTCTATGCCCGTAACGGCGCGGGTGAGTTCTATTTGCTGAATGAGGACTTTTCGAATCTGACTGCGGCGTCGACGACTCTTTCCTTCAGCCCTGTTGAAGAAGTATCCGTCTTGAGAGATTTTGTGGCGGGTGACAACGGTGGAGAAGCCGGTTTGGGTATCGATGTGATCGTTGGGTATGCCTCCGATAGTGATCCAGGTGAAATCTACTTTCACGGCGAGGCAGTGAACGTCACCATCACTGAATAAAAAAGGAGGGTTAAAAAAGGGGCCAGAGTAAAAAACGGTAGTGTATTTTTTCTGATCCCCTTTTTCCGCTGCTCGTTCTTAGAAGCTTACTCTAAATTACTTTCCAGTAACTGTTTCAGCTGTTGCAACTCACTCTTCCCGATCTTTTTCGCTACCTTGGCTTCAATCTGGCGAAAGTGCTTTGCTGTCAGAGATCTCGCCATCTGTCCCCGTTCTGTAATCGCCACCATTTTTTCTCGTCGATTATCTTTCATGGGTTGGAGTTCGACGACTCCATGACCGATGAGCTTATGCACAGTTTGATGGGCAGCCTGTCGGGAAATTCCCAGGTAGCGAGAAAGTTCGGCGATAGTTTTACTTTCTCCGCGCAAGGCGGCAAACAGTCTTATCTCCGCCTGCCCCGCATTGGCGAACGGAGAGTCCTGAAGTAGCCGTTGCTGCTCTTTCTCTATCCAAAGCAGGTTCTCTCTCAGCAGGGCTTTGAGGCTCTGGCTTAGCTTGGCATTGGCGTTCGGTTTACTCATGCAAAGATTTTATGTCAATCCATCTTGACAATACAGTGGCCAGGCGATAGCCTGAAACTGTCAAGCTACTTGACGTTAC
>JAKSCP010000149.1 GCA_022360535.1 Pseudomonadales bacterium
AATCCTTTGCGGGATCAATGACAGTTTCGAAGGCGATATTCGTTGGTATGGACGACCGGTGAATGAACTGAAAGAAGAGTTTCTCGCTTCATTGCTTTATTTAGGGCATCGCGTTGGGGTCAGCAAGGTGCTGACGCCTCTGGAGAACCTGAACTGGAGTTGCACGCTGCATCGTGAAGTAAATGAGAGTGACCTGCTGGCTGCACTAAAAGCCGTTGGTTTAAGAGGGTATGAAGAGTCGCAGTGTTTTACGCTTTCGGCAGGGCAACAACAACGAGTTTCGCTGGCTCGCTTGTTAGTGAGTGATGCGCGCCTGTGGGTGTTGGATGAACCATTCACGACTCTGGATGTGGAAGGCGTTGCCTTGTTGGAACAACTTATTAGCCAGCATGCTGAACAAGGAGGCGCTGTCTTGGTGACTACACACCATCCGCTTACCGTACCGGATTTACAAACACTCACGCTGGGCAGCGCAGCATGACAGTAAAACACACCTCAACCAGCGGCGCCTTTTTTGCCACGTTGAAGCGGGACTTATTGATTGCCTATAAAAGGAAGAACGATTTGCTCAATCCGTTTATGTTTTTCCTTATCGTAGCCAGCCTGTTTCCGATCGCGATCTCGCCGGACCCTGAGCAGTTGAGCAGTATTTCGTCTGGTGTGTTATGGATTGCGGCTTTGCTGGCTTCACTGTTGGCCATGGACAATCTGTATCGATCTGATTATGAGGACGGTTCGCTGGAACTGCTGTTGCTCAGCCCGCAGCCACTGTACTTCATGGTGCTGGCTAAGAACCTGTCCCATTGGCTGGTGAGTGGCTTGCCAGTTGTTTTGGTCTCTCCCTTGATTGCCTATATGTTGAAACTGCCTGCAGAGTCTTACTTGCCTTTGTTTCTGAGTTTGCTGCTGGGGACTCCCGTGTTAAGTCTGTTGGGCTCAATCGGAGTAGCACTAACAGTTGGCCTGGGCAGCCGAGGCCTGATTTTGGCCGTCATTACCCTACCTATGAGCGTACCGGTGCTGATATTCGGCACTCTCGCCGTGCAGGAACCGCGGTTTGGCGCCGAGTTGGCCGGATATCTGGCTATTCTTGGCGCCATGTTGTTTTTCACCATCACCCTGGCGCCGCTGGCGTCGGCTGCAGCGCTTCGCATCAGCGTCAACTGATGTCGGCTCAACTCGGGTTTTTGAACTCAGGCCTACTTATCCGCGTAATTACAATGAGTTACAATACGTAACACGGGCGATTCAGAGGCCCGTGATATAGTTGAAGCTGCAGATTTAGCGAGTGTTCGCGTCGTGAATTGGACCTGGTTCCACAAATTAGGCTCTCCCAAATCCTTCTATGCCATAACCAGCAGGTGGTTACCGTGGTTAATCGCCGCTATGGGCGCGTTTTTGGTTGTCGGGGTACTTTGGGCGCTACTGTTTATTCCCCCTGACTACCAACAGGGTTATACGACCCGAATCCTGGTTGTGCACGTTGCTGTTGCCGGCACTTCATTGGCGTTCTTTCCTATTATGGCCGTGGCTGGAACCATCACCCTGGTTTGGCGTATGAAGTTGGCTGACATGGTGGCTAAAAACGCGGCGCCATTGGGTGCCTGGTTTTCCTTTGTCACCTTAGCCACCGGATCACTCTGGGGCAGCGTGATGTGGGGTACCTGGTGGGAATGGACGGATGCCAGGTTAGTCTCCATGTTGTTTCAGTTCTTTTTGCTGCTTAGTGTGGTTGCTTTACGTTCAGCGATCGAAGACAACGACAAGGCCGCGCGCGCCTGCGCACTTTTGTCCATCGTCGGTTGTATCAATGTAGTCATCATCAAGTACTCGGTAGAATGGTGGAATGTACTGCATCAACCGAATAGTCCGGTCGGCATGTCTAATAGTGGCGCCAACGGTCCGGAATTCTGGTTACCAACCTTGGTGATGATCGTCGCAGTCTATTTGTTTTTGGCAGTCAGCCTGATACTGGCGACACGGAACGAAATTCTGCAGAGGGAGAGAAAGGCTCAATGGGTCCAGGATCTGGTTGCCAGTTCCTGAATCGCACTGAATCAAGCAGTAACCGATGATTGAGGCTATACAGTTTTCAAGTTTCGCTGAGTTCCTCAACATGGGTGGCTACGGATTTAATGTTTGGTCTGTTTACTCGGTTTTCTTCGTATTTGTTGTGGTGAATCTGCTAGCCCCCCTGCGAAGACGCAAGCAGATCATGAAGGAACTGAAGCGACGAAACATCTTGAACGAGAACGCGCAGGACTCTGGTCAAGCTAGTGACCAGGCATCAAACAGTTTAGGAGAGAATCAGTGAAACCGCATCGACAGAAACGGCTTGGAATTATCCTCTTCATCGCAATGGGTCTGGCATTGGCTGTAGGACTCACACTGTTCGCGCTGCGCCAGAACATCAATATGTTCTATACGCCAACCCAGGTGGCAGAAGGAGAAGTTACAACTGGTGTTAATTTCCGCATTGGCGGCATGGTTAAAGAAGGTTCCGTTGAAGAGGCTCAAGACAGCCTGCAGGTGAGTTTCGTAACCACTGATTATGTTTCCGATGTGCCGATTAGCTATGTCGGTATTCTTCCTGATCTGTTCCGTGAGGGACAGGGTATAGTAGCAGAAGGTCAAATTGACGCTGCAGGCGTATTTCAGGCCTCCAAGGTACTGGCCAAGCACGATGAAAACTACATGTCACCGGAAGTTAAGGCTGCTTTGGACGCGGCAGGAGCTTCGACCGAAAACCATCCAATGAGCGGTTTGCCGGAAAGTTAAATGATCCCAGAACTAGGTTCTTTTTCCTTAATACTCGCACTGTGCTTAAGTGGATTACTTGGCACGTTACCTTTAGTGGGCGCACATACTGGCAATCAGATATGGATGAACCTGGCCAGGCCTATCACCGCCGGAATTTTCGTTTTCCTCGGTATCAGTATCAGCATTCTCGCCTATGCCTTTGTTATTGATGATTTCTCGGTAAGCTTCGTCGCCCAGCACTCCAATACCTTATTGCCGATGCGCTATAAATTGACGGCTGTGTGGGGAGGCCATGAAGGTTCATTTTTGCTTTGGACTTTTATGCTGGCAGGCTGGATGCTTTCGGTTGGCGTGTACAGCCGCAGCATGCCATTGGATTTTGTTGCCAGGGTTCTGGGTGTATTGGGCCTGCTCATTTTCTCCTACATTCTATTTATGCTGGCAACGTCCAACCCCTTCGATCGAATTGTGCCATTGCCTCCAGCCGATGGAGCTGACCTGAATTCAGCCCTGCAAGACATAGGATTCATATTGCATCCACCAACTCTTTATATGGGGTATGTGGGTTTCTCGGTCGTATTTGCCTTCGCGATTGCCGCTTTGCTGAGTGGTCGGATGGACGCTGCCTGGGCCCGTTGGTCACGGCCCTGGGCGAATGTGGCCTGGGCGATTCTTACCATCGGTATTGCCCTCGGTAGCTGGTGGGCTTACTACGAGCTTGGTTGGGGAGGTTGGTGGGCCTGGGACCCGGTTGAAAACCCGCCACTCATAACCTGGCTATTTGGGACTGCCTTAATTCATTCCCTGGCAGTCACAGAAAAACGCGGCGTGTTTAAAAGCTGGACGGTGTTGTTGGCAATATTGGCTTTCTCGGGAAGTTTGCTGGGTACGTTCATCACCCGCTCTGGTCT
>JAKSCP010000359.1 GCA_022360535.1 Pseudomonadales bacterium
GTGTACTTCATGGAGATGAACACACGCATCCAGGTTGAACATACCATCACGGAACAAATCACCGGTGTCGATATCGTTCGCGAACAATTACGCATTGCCGAAGGCAAACCGCTTAGCTACCAACAACAAGACATCGGCTACCGCGGCTATGCCATGCAACTGCGCATTAATGCAGAAGACCCCAAGAATGATTTCCTGCCCAGCTTCGGCCGCATAACTCACTACTACGCACCGGGTGGACCAGGGGTTCGAGTAGATACCGCCATCTATACTGGCTATGAGATTCCCCCCTACTTCGATTCAATGTGCTTGAAACTTGTTGTCTGGTCATTGACCTGGGAAGAAACCGTGGCCAGAGCTCAGCGGGCAATCGACGATATGCGACTACATGGGATTCGCACTACAGCCAACTATTATCAACAAATATTGAAGCATGAAGAGTTTCAAAATCAGCAATTCGACACTAGCTTCGTCACAAAACACCCTGAACTCTCAAAATACTCCGACAAGAAACACCCCAGCGATGTCGCCCTGGCGCTGTCGGCTGCAATTGCCGCTTACGCGGGACTGTAGTTAGCGCCAACGTCAAAAGGACAGAGGAATGAGCAGCAAGAAAACCATACAAGTAACCGAAGTCATATTGCGTGACGCTCATCAGTCGTTGATAGCAACCCGCATGCGCACTGAAGACATGCTGCCTATCTGTCAGCAACTGGACGCTATCGGTTTCTGGTCATTAGAAGTTTGGGGTGGCGCCACTTTCGATGCCTGCATTCGATTTCTCAAGGAAGATCCCTGGGTCAGATTACAACAACTCAGAGCGGCGCTTCCCAACACACGACTGCAAATGCTGCTGCGTGGTCAGAATCTACTCGGCTATCGCCACTATGCCGACGATGTGGTTGCCGCTTTCGTGCAGAAATCCGCCGATAACGGCATCGACGTTTTTCGTGTCTTTGATGCGCTAAACGATCTGCGGAATATTGAAACCGCCATGACGGCAGTCAAAGCAACCGGCAAACATGCCCAGGGTACTATTTGTTACACCACCAGTCCGGTTCACACGGCGGAGCTGTTCGTAAAGCAAGCGGAACAACTGCGTGACATGGGTGCCGATTCTATTGCCATAAAAGACATGGCTGGCCTGCTAACCCCTTATGCAACTTACGAATTGGTGAAGGCCATTAAGGGTGCTGTTGATCTGCCTCTGGCCATCCACAGTCATGCCACATCCGGATTGGCCCCGTTGTGCCAGCTAAAAGCCATCGAAGCCGGTGCGGACCGCATCGACACTGCCATCTCCTCTTTCGCCGGAGGAACTTCCCATCCAGCAACCGAGTATCAGGTCGCTGCCTTACAAGGCACGGACTACGATACCGGCCTCGATCTCAGCAAGCTGACTGAAATCTGCGAGTACTTTCGTGAAGTGCGCAAGAAATATCACCAGTTTGAAAGCGAATTCACTCGCGAGGACATCTCCGTACAAATCAATCAGGTCCCTGGCGGCATGATGTCCAATCTGGCAAATCAATTAAAAGATCAGAATGCGCTGGACAGGATTCGGGATGTGTTTGACGAAATTCCGAAGGTGCGGGAAGACCTTGGCTACCCTCCTTTGGTAACCCCCACTTCGCAAATTGTAGGCACCCAGGCCGTATACAACGTACTCGCTGGCGAACGCTATAAAACCATTACCAATGAAGTGAAGCGTTATTTGCAAGGAGGTTATGGTCAACCACCGGCGGGTGTTGACGAAGCGATCCGCAGGAAAGCCATTGGCAACGAAAGCTATTCCGAAGAAAGGCCGGCTGACGCGCTTGCACCAGAAATGGACAAGCTGCGCAACGATATCGCGGACCTGGCCGGTTCAGAAGAAGATGTGCTCACCTATGCAATGTTCCCCGATTTGGGCCGAGAATTTCTGCAGCAGCGAGCTGACGGCAGCTTACAGCCAGAAGCCCTGTTACCAATCGATTCCGGGGAACGACCCTCCGGCGCCACTGCCACCGAATTCAAGCTGGATGTGCACGGCGAATCTTACGATGTGGCTATAACCGGTGTCGGTGAGTTTGGCGGCGGGCGGCGCAAGCTCTATGTATCTTTAGATGGAATGCCTGAAGAAGTCATCTTTGAGCCTCTCAACGAATATGTTGCAGAAGAAGGTGGCAAACGCCAACAAGCAACCGAACCAGGTCATGTCACTGCAGCCATGCCTGGCAATGTGGTTGAAGTGTTGGTTGGCGAAGGCGACTCTGTAGAGGCAGGTCAGGCCGTGTTGGTAACGGAAGCGATGAAGATGGAATCAGAAATCAATGCCAACATCGCCGGCACAGTGAAGACCATTAACGTCAGCAAGGGTGATCGTGTTACCCCTGGCGAAGTCTTGATGGAAATCGGGTAGATTCCGAACTAACACAAAAAAAACCCGCGAGCGTTTATGCGCTCGCGGGTTTTTTGTCTTTAATAAAGCTAGCGCGGTCGTCTTTCGTATTTTGTAAATGCACCACCAGCCCAACTCAGCGAGTTAGGACCTTCGGCAGCATACACATTGCCATCGGCATCAACCGCAACACCCTCGCCGGCGGTACCCTGCCCGACGCGATCAGGTCTTTCGAATGGCTGGATGAGTCCCACTACGTTATCTTCCTCCAGCGGTCCTATTCTCACACCGTTGCGCCAACCTACGTGATTGGTCGGGCCGGACTCAGAGTCGATGGCATATACCATATTGTCGTCGGTGATAAACAAACCACTGATACGACCGTAGGCATAGCGGGACTCCAAATAGTTTCCGTCTTGATCAAAAATCTCAATGCGGTGGTTACCCCGATCTGCGACCCAAAGTCGCCCGTAGGCATCGAACTCCAGTGCATGGGGGGTGCGAAACTCCCCGTGTTGTACACCAATCTGACCCCACTCCTTAATGAAAGTACCATCGGGAGCAAACTTCATAATGCGTGCCGTATTGCCTGCGGCGCGCCCCTCTTCCATCGCGGCATTGGAAGTCATGCCCTGACCATTGTGGCCATCAGACACGTAGATATTACCGTTGGGCCCTACGATTACATCGTTGGGTTGGTTGAACATACCCGGCCCTGATCCTGCTTGTCCGGGAGTGCCCAGACTCATCAGCAGTTCACCATCGGCGCTAAACTGGTGAACCTGGTGCCCCTTGGTGCCTTCTGGATTAGCAGCAAAGTCAGTGACCCAAACTGTGCCATCCTCGGCGGCGTGGATGCCATGAGGTGTCTGCATAATGCCGCCGCCAAAATTGGCCATCACTTCGCCAGTATGACGATTGAATTTAAAGATTGGGTCCACCGGATTGGTGTCGCAATTGACAGGAACTCCGCCTCCGAAGCTACTGGCGCCGCAACGCTCGTAGGCCCAGATATGCCCGTCGTTCGGATCAATATCGATGCCTGCGGTGGAGCCCCAGTTTCGACCACTGGGCAATTCTCCCCAATTGCGCGTGACCACCGGATTGGGATCGGGCATCCCCTCTCCGGTAATGTAGTTTCCTTGGGCGACAGCACCGGAGATCAGTGAAATGGAAAGTCCAGCAGTAATAAGAGCTCGGAACGACATAACAGCTCCTCCTTTGTTGTTCTAGTAATTACGAGAATGACGTCTCTTTTCCAGAGTCTACAACACAAGTGTGGTGCCCACACCTGCTATTGGTCGCCGCAATACCTGTCCCCATCGCAGCTGCAATGCCACGCAGGACTGAATTGCTAAGAAGAAGGTACAATTTGCCCGCATCACTGCAAGACAGGGAGTAAAAATGATCTATAGCCTGGGAGAGCACCGGGTGGAGATTGTCGGCGAAGACTATTTCGTCGCGGACAATGCCACTGTGGTAGGACTCGTGAGACTGGAAAACAATGCCAGTGTTTGGTTTAACGCGGTGATTAGAGGAGACAATGAACTCATTACCGTCGGTGAAAACTCTAACATACAGGACGGTTCCGTCTTGCACACAGATCCTGGCGTGCCGCTGACGATTGGCAAGAATGTCACCGTGGGCCACAAGGTAATGCTGCACGGTTGCACTATTGGTGACAATTCCCTGATCGGAATTAACTCAGTGATACTGAACGGCGCCAAAATCGGCAAGAATTGTTTGATCGGTGCTAACAGCCTGATCACCGAAGGCAAAGAAATCCCTGACGGCTCGCTGGTCATGGGCTCACCCGCGAAAGTCATCAAGCAACTTAGCGAAGAGCAACAGCAGGGACTGCTGGCTAGCGCGGAAACCTATGTCAAAAACTTCAAACGCTTCAAGGCGGAATTGCTGGTTGACGATCGCCACTGAGCATTATCGAAGGCAGGAACCCTAAATGATGAACCGACTATCGTATCTCTTAATCGCTGCGCTTGTAGCAGCTTGCACATCTCCAACTTCTTTCGATATTTCCTTTCCTGCGCAGAATAGCTCCGAGTCGGGGATGCGCCCGATTCACTCCCTGAATTTTGGTATCGACCAGTCCGAAATCGATGACATTAAGCGCGAAATGCAACGCGCTGTGGATGTTGGTCATGTTGCCGGTGCACTCCTGCTAGTTGGGAACAGTGACGGCATCGGCGTGCTGGAATCTGTCGGCACCCAGACTGAGGCGGGAGTCACACCAGTAAATCAGGACACACTGTTCCGTATTTATTCCATGACAAAACCGGTCATCAGCGTCGCTGCCATGTCCCTGGTTGAAGAGGGTGTATTGAATCTCGACGATCCAGTCAGTGATTACATTCCAAGCTTTGCCAACTTGCGTGTTGTCACAGGATCTAACGGAGAGTCTCGACCTGCCAACAATACAATGACCATCGAGCATCTGTTGACCCATCAATCGGGTATCGTGCAACAACCCTTTGCCATGAACACACCTCTCGGCCCGATCTATCGAGATAATTTTCCAGATGTACTGACCGGACCTGATCCTGCTGTGGTTGGTGATAGTTTTATGGATGAATTCAACAATATTACCGCGCAAGAACTGGCAACACGTATTGGCAGGCTCCCGGTATTATTCGAACCCGGCACCGCCTGGCACTATGGGCATTCAACGGATGTGCTTGGTGCCGTGTTAGAAGTGGCATCTGGTCAGCCCCTGGATCAATTACTGCAGGAAC
>JAKSCP010000360.1 GCA_022360535.1 Pseudomonadales bacterium
GCATAACGGCTAGGCACGTCGCCAATAGAAGCGGTATAGATGCCCGGCCGGGCCACCGCCATGAGCGCGTTATTATTTAACTGCAGCTCCTGACCAAGACTGTCGGTCGCGGATATAGCTACAGACTGGTCTGCGGAGGCTAGCTGAATATTGTCACCAACCTGGTAGGCACGTTGCCTGACTTCTGTCTGCACCAGATGACGCAAGGTTTCGTGTACAAAGGGGAGAAACAAGCCCTGTAACGCCAGGTTGTTCCATTCCAAATCCAGGCTGGAAGCAAACAGCATCACCCTTCCCTCACCGAAGGCTCTTTCAACCAAAGCAGCTTCCGTGTTATCGAACTGCATCAATACATCGGCGTCTGCTGCGGGAAGCAAAGACCAGTGACCCTCAAAGCGGGCGGTCCAGTCTCCCTCCAGGGGGCGCATAATGGGATGGCGTCGGTCATAGTCGGCAATCACCAGATAGTCATCGCGCCCAAGCTGACCCTGGTTCTGCAATTGTGCAGGAGAAATCTCTGCAAATTGGCGATTAAACAGTTCTGCTTCCACCCGATCTCCGGGAGCAAGTAACAGACTGCCACCCTCCTCCACATAATCCGTAATGGCTTGCGCCTGACTGTTGTTAAGATCACCAACGTTCAACAGCACCGCCACATCGCTCTGTCTCAGCGCCGCTGCGCTCAGTTCCGTGGATTCAATGTTCTGTAACTCAAAGGGTGAAGTCGCCGGCCCACCCACTGCCAGGCCAAACCAATGCCCCTCATCATCAAACCAGTTGTCGGAAGCTTCACCGTTGACCAGCAGTACTCGAATCTTGGGCAGCACATCCACAGTAAAGAAATAGGAATTGTCGTCGGCAAATTCATCGCCTGTCACTCTTACTTCGCCGATATAAGTGCCTTCGCTGTCGAAATTGCTGGTGAAGGTCACTACCTCTTCCGAACGATCACCAAGATCCACTGGAACCCGATCCACCATCTGCCCATTGATGCTCAGTGATACCTCCCCACGATCCAGATACAGGGAGCCTGTAGTCCTTACCCGGGCCAGGATTTGTTGCTCGGCAGCATCTTCCAATAGCTGTTCAGGGGACCGCACGTCGGTTAACACCAGATTACTGCTTTCAGCAGAGCCCACATCAACATTGGTGAGCGCTACACCAGGTGCCAGTTTCCAGGCCTCATCGGCGTTTTGCATACCGGTGTCCTGGAAATCAGAAATCAGATAGACCGCACGGTTGTCGTAACGGGACGTTTCCAATAACTGATCGGCAAGTCGCAGATTCGGGTAGTAGCGGGTGGTGCCAAATCCAGGTTCTTCGATATCCTCAATCAGGTCTCGCACCGCCTCAATGTCGGCATCAAGTTCCCGCACCAGGTGCGCCGAGTCAGAGAAGCTTATCAGGGCAACTTCATCACCACCGCTGAGCCGGTCGACAATGTCCAGGGCCTCTTCCTTAGCTCTCTCGAAATGATCGCCGTAGCGCATACTCATGGAAACATCCAATAGGATAACTGCGGACTGCGGGTCCGCATCTACCAGGCGGGCAACCGACTGATTGATCAATGGTCGCGCAAAGGCGAGTACCAGTAGCGCAATGACCGCAGATCGCAACAGCAACAGCGCTATTTGCTGTAAGTGTTGAAACAGCACTAGCTTCTTCGATGTCTTTTTCAGGAAGCGGATAGTGCTGAACATCAGCTTCGGCGGCTTCTCGCGTCGAATCAGATGAATGGCCACAGGGACTAGTGCAGCCAGTAAACCAACAAGAAATAGAGGAGTTAGAAAAACCATTGGCTGTTTAGAAACTCTTAGCCCGTTTAGACATATACGATGAAAGTGCCTCGTCCAAAGGCTGCGCTGTATTCAAGAGTGCGTAATCGACACCACTACTTTGGCATTTTTTGCGACAGTAGGACAAAAACTCATTGAGATTTTCCAGATACGCTTTGCGAATTGCTGCCGGCGAGGTGATGTAGGTCTCGTTGTTTTCCATATCTATAAACTCTGAAGCTTCATTGACTGGAAAATTGAGCTCCGCATCGTCCATGATCTGAAAGGTAATGATGTCATTACCCATACCCCGCAAATTCTGCAGTGTATTTATGACACGCTCTTCGTCGTCCAGCATATCGGTAATCAGGATCACAATACTGCGCTTGGTGAGTGATGCAGCCAGATCAGTAAGGGGCTTCACTGCATCGGTTTTATTACCGGATTCCACCTGGGACAGGGTACGCAGGATGCGCATCAAATGGGGCTGGCGGCATCTGGCTGGAATATAGTCTCTTATTTCGTCATCGAAAGTGATCAGTCCCACTGCATCCCGTTGTCGCATGATGAAATAGGCCAGTGCGGAGGCCAGAGTCACTCCGTAGTTCAATTTGCTCACACCTCCTGAGGTGTAATCCATGGAACCACTGGTATCCAACAAAATCATGCAGCGCACATTGGTTTCGTCTTCGTACTGCTTGATGTAGAACTTGTCACTGCGGGCATAGAGCTTCCAGTCCACATGCCGCATATCATCGCCACGCTGATAATGTCGGTAATCGTTGAACTCTACGCTGAACCCGCGGTTCGGGCTCTTATGCAGTCCAGATAAAAACCCTTCGACTACCACACGGGCACGTAACTCAAGATTATCGAGTCCGGCCAACACTGTTGGGTCGAGAAAGTTTAGAGATTCAGTCATTGTTAACTACGAATTTAGATATCCGATGCAGGTTCCGGCACCGCTTCCAGTAATCGATTGATAACATCGTCGGTGGTAACGCGTTCAGCTTCGGCATGGAAATTCAGCAGAATACGATGACGGAATACAGAATGCGCCAAGGCGCGCACGTCACCGTAGGACACGTTGTAACGACCCAGCAGCAGCGCTCTGACCTTACCAGCCAGAATAAGATTCTGCGAGGCACGAATACCTGCCCCCCAGCTTACCCAGTCTTTGACAAAGTCCGGAGCCGATTCACTCTGTGGTCGCGACGCATGCACCAACCGCACCGCGTAGCGGATTACCGCTTCTGCCGCAGGCACCTGACGCGCAATGCGCTGGAACTCGAGGATGTCTTCGCCGCCCAGCGGATGAGAGAGCGGGTTGTCATGGGTCTGAGTGGTCTGACTTACCACAGTTACTTCGTCGGATTCAGACAGATAACCCAGTTCGATCTTGAACATGAAGCGGTCCAACTGCGCTTCCGGCAACGGGTAAGTGCCTTCCAATTCGATGGGGTTTTGCGTTGCCAATACAAAGAAGGGCTGTGCCATGGGGTGGGTAACACCTGCTGCAGTCACTTGCCGTTCTTCCATGGCCTCGAGCAATGCCGACTGCGTCTTGGGCGGAGTTCGGTTAATCTCGTCCGCTAACAGAATATTGGTGAAGATAGGACCTTTGACGAAGGTTAATTTACGCCCACCGTCGCCCTCTTCAACCACCTCAGAACCAACGACGTCTGCCGGCATTAAATCAGGCGTGAACTGAATTCGCGAGAAGTCTACCTGCAAAATATCGGCGACAGTTTTAATCAACAGGGTTTTTGCCAGCCCCGGCACACCAGTCACCAGCACATGGCCACCACCAAACAAGGCAATCAACAATTCATCGATGATTGATTCCTGACCTACAATGACTTTCTTGATTTCAGCAACAATCTGGTCGCGCCCTTCCTGCATGCGCTTAACCAAGGCAATATCATCCTGATTTTCAATTTCTAACACTTGTTCTGTTTCTGCCATGTCCTGTTCCTGTCCATCAGTGGCTAAATGCATAGATTAAAAAGTTAATGCCTATCTTGTAGGCCTCGTTGGTGTACTTGGTGGGATAGTTTTCATAGAAAGTGTGCTCCCAACCATCCCCAAGATCGGTATTGTAGTTCGCTACCATCATGACCCGGCCGTCGTCATCCAGCACCGCGTACACTTCTGGCGGGTAGCTGGGATCATCCAGATTCATGAAACCGCCAAAGTCCCAGGTAACCATGCGGCCGGGGACTTGCGCGAGTTCATCGATGTCGAAAAAGATATGAAATATTTCGTGGTTAGTATCAAGCTTGACGATTTCCCGATCGGGGAAAATCTTGCCCATCTCCATGAACATGTCATCCAGATGCGGCTGTCCCCAGAAGTCATCAACCATGACAAAGCCACCACGGAACATGAACTCTCGTAGCGCCTCGATTTCTTCCGGCGTGAAATTAGGTCCGGAATAGGATGAGCCAATCGGTACACGCTTCCAGTTCATATAAAGGAAGATATGTTCGAATAGACGCGGATCGGTGAGTTGCAAATAGGTGTGATTGCGCGGATTGGTATCGACGTTGGTGTAACGCATGACACCGCGCAGAAAGTTCTCATCGGAATCCGGATAGTCGGTATCCCACCAACCGCCGCGACGTCGATAGCCAAAGCCGCCAGCGCCACCACCGTGATTGGTGTACTGTCCCCGCAGCCAGGTAAATTCCGTGATGTCAGTGCCGTAAATCGCCAGATCCTCATTGCCACCACGAGTATCATTCATGGGGAACACCTGGCCATAGCTCACAGCCTGAATCATCAGACCCAGCCCTAAGGCTAAACAAGTGGCAAGAGATCGACTCACTGAGCGCTTTCCCGTTCCACAGACTCCAGCAACAATTGCTGGGCGCGAAGAAAACTCGGCGCCTGTTCCAGGGCGTAGAGAATATTCTGTTTGGCCTCGCTTACCTGACCATTCTTTAGATAGGCCTCGGCAAGATTAGTGCGCGCCTCAACGGGATCACTGATCTCCAGCTTCATCAGCACTTCGTATTCGGTTACCGCCAGTTGCGAATCATCAACCGCGAGAGCGTACTTTGCTTTCAGCTCATGCACATCTTGCCGATAGGGATCCACCTGAATAGCACGATCTATATAGTAGGCGGCGCGTTCATAATCTTCTGCCGCCAGTGCGGCTTCCGCCAGGATGATGGCTGATCCGTAATCGTGTTGCAGGCTTTCCACCAAGGTTTCCAACCACTGCAACTGCATTTCACGGTTGCCTTCTCGTTCGTAGATCTGTGACAACACCAGTGCAGGGCTGGGATAGCCAGTATAGGAAGGTAGCATTTCGTGAGCGATTTCCAGATGGACCTTTGCTTCCTCAAACGCTTCTTCTTTAAATAGCACAATACCTAACTGCAAATAGGCCTGAAAATCCCGGTCGTTCTCTTCGATTCGCGAACGCATATGCTGTTTGAGGGAAGCGTTGTTGTACAGCTCCGCGAGTATCGCACTGCTGTTTTCGCGAATGCCATGGCCATGGCCTTCGCCTTCATCAGGCACATCCTCAGTGTGAGCATAGACATTGATTTCGTTGACCCGCTGCGTAATCCAGTTTCTGAAGCCAGCATCGAACTCGTTAACACTCATATCAAAGACTTCACTAAAGCGCTCGCTGTCTTCCTTTATTTCTGCGTATTGATAAATGAGCTCTACCAGCTTGGGAAAACCAAACTCCCGGGCGATGAAATCCACCACCAGGTAGGACTGAAAATAGGCAAAGCTAAGATCTGCATTGTTGCGTGCTCCGGAAAACCCGGAATTCAAACTTGCAACGGGTAGTAACTTGTCTTCCTGCGCGGCTCGCACCAGATCAAGACCCTGATCCCGACCCCAATAAGGGCGCCCTTCTCTTTCTTCCCACACCGAAATGCCTTCCGATAGCCAGCGGGGCATTCTATTCCCGGTCATCTGCAAGGTGATCACATGCATGAATTCATGCCAGACAATTTCCTGCCAGTTCGCAGTGAGAGTATCGGGAGAAATCAGCGTGATGACCTTGCCGAAACAGATACCCACCAGCGGTCCGATATCTGGTAGCCCTACCGAGCGCACCGCGAAGTCCTGGGTGTTCTCAAACACCTCGATGAGAACCGGCCCTTCCGGTTCGAAACCGTATTTGGCGGTAAGCGTGGTCCAGGATTCTTCCAGCAATGGTTCAAGGTAGGGCCAGAGAATGTCGGCATCGCGCTCACTCATGTGCACCTTGAAGTGTTCACTCTCCAAGGTTGCATAGGTTTCCAGGGTATCGAATACCTTGAGCATGTTGGAGGTCATGACATTGAAAGGATCATTGTCGAATCCGATTTCCAGATTCGCCTTACCTTCCTCCTCTTCACCCAGCCTGATCAGATTACTACCGAGCAAGGTGTAGCCCTGCCAGTACTCCGGATCCGCCTCGATGGATGCTCGCGCAAACTCCACTGCTTCTGTGAACAGGTAATTGTTGCCAAAGCTATCCGCGATGTGACCGAGAAATTCAGCATTATTGGGGCTGAACGCGTCCACTTGTGCCAGATAGTCCTGATACTCCGCTTCCCTTTCATTTAATGCGGCCTGCGCCGCCAGAATACTCAGGGTCTTCAAGGATTCAGGATTGAGCGCAAGCACCTGCTGGAAATAGGCCTGAGCCTCGTCTTCACGACCGTTGATCATCAGCAGTTGGCCGTAGGTTTCCAGCGCTGCTACCGAATTCGGGTTAATTGCCAGCGCCCGCTGCAGCGAACGCTCATCACCAACAACTCGCGCGATGCCAATCAATGCCGGTACGTAGCGACTATTGATATCCAAGGCGTCCTGATAGCCTCTTTCTGCATCGCTGGCGTTGTATTTCTCCAGAAACAGATCGGCCCACAGGGTATGGGCTTCCAGGTTATTAGGATTGGCGCGCGTCGCTTCATCGAACAAACTATTGGCATCGTAGTAATTCCCCAACAGCCAGCTGGCCAGCGCCACCATGGTGACGTCTTCGGAACTAAATACCAGTCCGTCGTTGTAGCGTTGCACGGCTTGATTCAAAACCTGGAACGCAGCTTCTTTCTCACCAACGAATTTAAGCAGGCTGCCATATTGCACCAGGGTTCGAACGGGTGGATCACCCATACCGCTGATAACAGCTTCCAGAATTTGTAGCGCTTCTCCTGATAGACCGAGACTGCGCTTGATCTCTGCAAGTTGTGTGCTGAGGAGTGGCGAATCGGCGTATTCATCGTCGTCGATAGCATCTTCCACCACACGCTGCGCATCCTGGAAGTTACCCATCATGAAATAGGCTTTGCTGGCACCAATCAAACCGTCCACACGATCCAGTCCGTCTGCCATCTGAAACATCTCACTGGCCGCAGCGTAGGAGCCGTTCAGCAATAATTGCTCACCTCGATACAAGGCCGAATCATTGGCTTCAAGAAGATCGTCCTGGGCAAGCAGTGGGTTGCTTAACAGCATGGCAATGATTGCCCCGACCAGACTTGTCCATCGCTTGTTCGAAAACAATTTAGTTGAGCTGTTCATTAAACTGTCCTGTGGTGCGAGCCAACTCCACCAGGAGTTGCTCCATCTGTTGCCAGTAATCCGCTTCCAAGTACTCTGCCTTACGTCCACGCAGGATGAACACTGAACGTTCTAATTCCTGCATGCGTGCTTTCAATTCCAGCGCCTGTGGTGACAGCCCCTCGGTGTCATCAACCAAAGTATCGATATAGGCAATCTCAGCCAGCAACCCGTCCGCCTGATCGACGCCAGGTGCCAGGGTAAACAGCGAATCGCCGTTGTCATCCAGACCGGCATGTTCTGGAGCTAACCTGCCCTGCTCCGCATACCACTGCTCAACGTTGGCTCTGGCATACTCGAATGCCTCTAACATAGAGACACGATTGTTCTTGTCTCTATCGCCATTGCGTTGGTCCAGCGCTTCGATGAAGTAGCCAGAGAAAACAGGATCGTAGCGCTCTGTAGGTGAGCGGGTTGAAGAAATCACGACGCGCCCTTCACTGGAGAGTGCCGCGGAAAATCCGAAACTGGCACTGGTGGTATTGACGATCACCATGTCCTGTCGATCAAATTGGTCCAGCATTTCCGCAAACTCTATTCCGGTAAGATCCGGGCCAACGATATTAAACTTGGCTTCCTCTTCAGCGCCGGAACCATGCCCAATCAGGTACAGTGTGATCTGATCTCCGGTTTCCACACGACCTCTCAGTTCCGATAAGGCCTGGGCTATGCCTTCACGATCGGTGGCACCATCGACACGTTCACCACCAACAAAACTGTTGTCGCCATTCTCGTAAAGCAAGGTGATAGTGTCCGAGCTATAACCATAGTCCCGAGTCAATATGTCATGTAGAGACAGCCCCCATTGTCGGAAGCGACTGGCATTAATCTCGCCTACTGCCGGACCAACCATGATCACGGCGTACTTGGTTGTATCTGGACTGTCCAGAAAATAATTCAGCGCATTGTCTTGAGCCTGCAACTGTAGACTGCTGGCCGCTAAAACCAAACCTGTACAGAGCCTAGCCAGCTTCTTTATTGTTAATCTGGACATCAAGACAGGCCTCGCAGTCTTCTGGCGATCCAGTCGATACACAGTAAGGCAATCAACAACGCTAACAACCAGGGTTGATCCCAGAGATCAATTTGCACTTCGCGGGAATAGGCGTTCGGGGTGAATTCGATGGTGTCTGCCAATTGACTGGCGTTAGCAATGTCGAAGAAGCTACCGCCACTGGCTTCAGCAATGCGTGCTAATAGCCCACTGTCCATCGCCGCGTTGTTGTATTCTCTTAAGGAGGGAGTGACCACGAAGGCAGCTCCCTTTTCGGAACCATCGCTGGCACCTTCTCCGGCGACACTCGCCACATCGACCAAGAGGTCGTACACGCCTTCTTCTTCCACGGTAAAACTGGCGCGATAGACTCCGTCTTCTTCAATGTCCCATTCCATGGGCATGTCAGTAATTTGATCCAGGGGATCGGTAGTCTGCATATACAAGGTGGCGTTGTTATCCGCCTCATAACTGTCATCCAGAACCGTCGCGGTGATATTCACCTCATCGCCGACGTTGTAAAACTCGCGATCGAACTCGATAGTAATGCGTTCCGGCGCGGAAACGGCTAACCAGCGCAACATTTGTCGCCACAGTGTCTCATGGGATTGATCGGCGAAGGGCATCATCATTTGCCAACGCCAGGTGCTGGCCGTAGACACTACCATGCTGCGCCCGCTGCCATAGCGTTGCGAAGCCAGAACAGGCAGTGCCTGATTCTGATACTGCAGCAGTGGATGCTCCATCAGCACTGTCGCACCAGGTTTGATACGCCCGGTGACGTAAACACCTTGCAGCTCCGGAAGTTGCCTCCATAACAAACCATTCTCACCATCGTCACTGGCCAAACGCAGTAGTGGTGAGAATTCACCATTGTTGGTGAGCCGCGGGTAATACAACTCCCCGGTGGGATGATTGCCGCGACGGATGCCTCCGCGCAAATGGGAAGGCAGAAAACCCTCTTCCACCAGAGTAACGGGCAATATATCGGCGATAGGTGTGGCAATAAACTCTTCGTCGATCATGCCACTCATGAGAAAGCCACCCCCACGCTCAGCAACGAAGTCCTGAATCATTTGCAGCTGATCAGCATTAAAGAAGCTCTCTTCAATATCTCCCAACACCAATGCTTCGTATTGGAACAGAGTCTCTCTGTCTCTAGGAAACCCTTCACTCAGTTCAGTCGGCGATTCAATACCCTGGCGGTAATACTTTTCAGGACCGGTTTGCAAATAGGTTGCGAGTCGCAAAGAAGTATCTGATTCCACAGCCCTGCGAATAAATTTGTATTCGTTACGTGGATGTCCTTCTATATAAAGAATGTCAAGTGGCTCCTTTTCAGTGTTATCCACTAAAAAGCTATAGACATTGTTCTGCTCAATAATTTCACCACTCTGCAATTCGACCTGCAAATCATAGACGATGGCTTCTGGACGCTCTGGCGTGAGTTCCATTTCATAACGGCGGGTAACACCCTCCGCGCCAAGCGTCACTACCTGAGTCTCAACAACCGTGTCGCCATCCTTCACCGACAGTTCGACTTCCTGACCTTCATAGCCCTGATGATTCAAGCCAACAGAGACATTGAATACAGAACCTTCCAGCACAGTTTTGTTGCTGTTGACATCCACGATACCGATATCTTGAGGAATCTCCTCCTGGCCGACTCCTACGGTAAAAATTGGGACTTGTCTGGTACCGAAATCCGCCGCCTTGATCACCGGATCTATTTCACTGTTGTCCGCTCCATCGGTGATCAATACCAAACCACCCAGGGGCAGGCCGTTTAGCTGAGCATCAACAAACTCCAGGGCCTGATTAATTGAAGACGCAGTACCGGATCCTGACAAACCATCAGCATCCGCAATTCGCTCTGCCTGTTTATCGAAGCGAAAACTGCGAAGCTGAAAAGACTCAGCCAGATCATCCAGCACACCACCTTCGACCAGAGCCTCATTAACCACATCACGACGGGAATCACTCCCAGCCATGTCGGTGATCGTCATGCTTTGGGAGTCATCGAAGATTACCCCCAGATAGGTTTCTTGTGGGGATACCTGCAAGGTGGTAATTACGGGTCGCAACAAGCAAAACAGTAACAGCACCAACACGCTGGAACGGACAGTGATAAAGAACGCTTTCCAGGCAGGAGTTAGAGGTCGGGTGGTTTTAAGATAGGTCAACCACACAGCCGCGACGATTAATGCTGCCAGCAGCAAGAACAGCAAAGGGCTGATTCCGTAAGCGAAGCTCAGATTGCCCTCTGATAGCGCGGTAAAGAGATTGGGTTCCGTGTATTGCATTGCTACTGGGTCGAGTTGGCCGACCCCTGACTCTCAGACAGCACACGATAGTACTGTTCAACTAGCTCACGGTATTGTTCAGGAATTTCTTCATCAGAAGCTGCGAACAACTTGTTGTTGATCTCATCAAGTTCGGCTTGGGCACGCAGCGCACCTTCCAACTCAATAATGGGTTGCAACAGTTGTTGAAACAAATCCGGTTGGTTGAGGAAGTCCTCAATGTCCTGCCGGGTTAGCTGCTGACGAATGGAGCGGGCATTGCCCCAGGGCAGACTATTGCCA
>JAKSCP010000507.1 GCA_022360535.1 Pseudomonadales bacterium
GAGCACACTGTGCACAGTTAGCGCCGTTACCAGACTCAATCCCTGAAGCTGAGCCGAACCAGATGAAAAATGATGCAACAGACTCATGTAGAGACCACCACCTGCCGGGCTGTGCCAGGTTCTTCCTCGACGTCCTCTGCCAGCAGATTGGGCATCGGCGACTACCAAGTGATTTCCGTGGTTACCAGAGTCCAGCAGACGAAAAGCCTCAAGATTGGTTGAATCAATCTCATCGTAAACATGAATGGCCTGCAACATCTGCCTGCCAGACTTCGTAAGTTGATTCTCGATGAGTTGTTTATCCATAGAATGCTAACTGACGCCTTTGAAAAGAGACATGGAACAAAAAAGGAGCGGCCCAGTGTTGCTGCACTAATGACCACTCCTCATTTCGCCAGGTACAACCTGGCAACTGCTTCCTGGCTGGTTTAAGACGCGACTGACTCGTCTCCTCCACCAGCGCTGTCCTCACTGCGCAACTTCTGAATCGTCGACCAGGCTTCCAGTACGATGAACACAGAAGACACCATGACTGCCACCTGAATAATCACCAGAATCCACTGGCCACGCTCGATGTAGTCCATGACATACCAGACACCCGCCCAGGACGCCATCACCAGGATGAAGCATAGCGGAGCGATGAGGTATTTTGCAGGCCGACCCAGCTTAATGAGATACACCGAAATCACAATCAAAGTCATGCTGGCAAGAATCTGGTTGGTGGCACCGAACACTGGCCAAATCAGAGTGCCGCCGTCACCTGGGTAGTTACCATTGGACACCCCGAATGCCAGCAGCAAACAGGCACCCACCGCGACAAAGGTAGAGATGTAGTTACTTTTCAGCGGTTCGATGTTGTAGATGTTGCCCCACTCCTGAATGATATATCGAGTAAGACGCAGACCGGCATCCATAGTGGTACCAGCGAACAGTACTACCATCACTGCCAGCATGGTTTGCGCAAAGGTTAAGGAAATTCCCCAACCTTCTGAGATCAACAAAGCACCACCAGAGATAAAACCGCCTGCCGAAGGTCCGCCAGTAATAGTGGGATAGATTTCGTGCCAACCACCGGCTGCAGTTGCGGCATACAAAGAACCGGTAACTGCCACAATGGTGATCAATGCCAATGAGCCCTCACCCAGAGCACCAAGATAACCGACGAAACGCGCATCCTTTTCGTTGTTCAGCTGCTTGGCACTGGTTCCGGAAGACACGATACCGTGAAAGCCTGATAGCGCACCGCAGGCGATGGTGACAAACAAAATTGGAAAAATAGGTGGCGTACCTTCTGCCACATCATTAATCATTGGCGCAGCCACATCAGGCATGGTCAACAGTACTGCCGTGTACAGTACGAAAAGTCCGAGCACCAATTGCGCACCGTTAATGTAATCACGAGGTTGCAATAGCAGCCAAACCGGCAGCATCGACGCGATACCCGCGTATATATAGAGAAGGATGATCCAGTTACCGTGGCCGCCTAAACCGAAGATATCTCCCGGTAGTGCCAGTGGCATCAATCCACCGATATAGATAGTGAAATAAAGAATACTCACCCCCACAACCGAGATGGCAAGCAGGTTAAATTTTCGGCGAATGAGTACACCCACTGCCACTGCCACCGGGATAGCAGCCCAGGCAGGAAAAACAGATTCAGGATAAATGATCATTTCGTCGGCGATGATGGTGGCGAACATGGCATTCACCAATACCAACAACAGGAAGATGATGATCATGAGAACGGATCGAACGCGAATACCGACGATCGATTCGGACAAGGCACCAATCGACTTGGCATCATGGCGATTACTTGCCCACAGCGCACCGAAGTCGTGCACGCCAGCGAAAAAGATAGAACCGAAAGTTACCCAGAGTAGTGCCGGCAACCAACCCCAGTAGACTGCAATGGCAGGACCAACAATAGGTGCAGCACCTGCAACAGCAGTGAAGTGAGATCCCCACAATACAAATTTATTAGTGGGCACGTAGTCAACGCCGTCTTCAAATTTATGAGCCGGGGTCTGGTAGTTGGGGTCGAGCTGATAGATTTTCTCAGCGATAAACTTCGAATAGACAAACCATCCGAAGCAAAATCCGACCAGTCCAAAGAGGACGATGAAGATCGAGGACATAGAAACTCTCCCGACTGCTTTTAGTTATTTATTATAAATTTGAAGCTTCGAATCATAGCAAGTTAGCGCTCTTTGGGCCAAGCCATAAAACAGCGCAATGGGTCAATAAATCAATAACTTGCGCTGGTTGCAGCGAATAGGAAAGATATCCCCAACGAGCAGCGAATTTTTCGCCTCAACTCGGCAGACCAAAGCTACGCTTTTGCTTTGAATCGTTCTTTGCTGAAGCGAGTATGGAATTATCTGACAGCACAAGAGCTTTAATCGCTACGCACTGGATTGACAGCGCAACCAGCCGGTAAAAATACCAGTCGCACCCAAGGCAGATTCCCGTGAAGAAGCTGGATCGTCATTCAAACCGGGACTTATTGGTGGGGTACGGTTTTATGGTAGGAAAAATAACCAATAAACATCTCATTCCAGCTCTGAGCACCCCCGCGCACCGTGGCGCCTGGATCTGGATTTCCCAGATTAAAAGCTGAGTTATCGAACGCTCCTTCCACTATCACCCTTGAGCCAGCGGGCAAAAGCATGGGCTCAGAGAGCCGATAGGTTGGCTGCCAGTTAAAGTTGTAGTCAGGCACATTGATGATATCGTCCTGCGTACCATCGGGGTAAACCACACGGAACTTCATATACTTGCCGCGATAGTGCATATGCGGACGCAAACCATGCAGCATGATCTCGTCTTTAAAGACATGGCTTGCACTCATCTTGTGCTCTGAAACACCCGGTGGGATCACAATATTGCGACCCCCATGACTTAGAGCGTAGGTTGAGTATTGATACTTTGGCTGCTCATCTGCGAAGTACAGGCCAAGCAGGGTTTTGTCGATAGTCTCTCTACCAAAAGTGGTGTAGTGCAACGACATTTGTACAGCCGACCCTTTAGGGACAAACATGCCGGCCTCGCCTGGATAGGTAGCTGCCTCATCTTTCCCGGGCGCATACCCTTCCAGGAATTCGCGGTACTGATCGTTTTCCCCTTCAACGATTTTCTCAGCGTAGTCAGCAGGCACGATATAACTAAGCAGGTGATGCAAGACGCGCCGATCGCCGGGCAGATGTTGCACTGACTTTATCCAGACATCTTCTTCGAATGGCAGATTGATGGTGACGTTCTCATAGTCCAATACGCCAGTGGCGGGCACGGTAAACGCTGGAACTTCCACAATGTAATCAGGTTCGCCCAGTTCCCATTCCGAATTGGGAGACTCAATAAGTGTTAGCGGATCTGTCTTGCCGTTGCCGCGAGGAGAACCTGCATCAATCCAATGCACAAGAGTTTGTAACTCTTTCGAATCCATATAACGTGCGTTAGTAAAATGATTTACGTTGGGATCGACCTGTGCTGGTGGCATGCGCTTGGTGAGCATGACTTCCTTCATCATCGGAGCCCAGCCCTGCACCATCATGTGTGAATTCATGGCAAATGGAGCGATCCCACCCTCACGATGACAACTAGCGCATTTTTCGACAAGGATCGGCGCAACCTCTGAACTGTAATCAGGAACTGCGGCGAGATCGGCATCGCGCCCAGGAAAATCAAGCTCGCAACCAGCCACTGCTGTGGTTACAGTATTTGTGAGCAAATCCCATTCATCATTAACTATGTGAGAGAGTGTTTGGGATAGATAGCTGGTGTCAGTTACTTGGGCAGTGTTTATCGATGGGTCCGCCCTTCCTGACTCGAGATCCAAACCTCCGCGGTACAGCACGCGAAAACGATCCGGTTCAACCACCAGTATTTCGCCCGCCTGCTGGATTCCCAATAACTCCGCCACCAGTTGGCTCGAGTCCACCAGAATCGGCATGTCGAGTTGATAGAGACGATTCAGCTCTCTGCTGTCCTCGAAGGAAGTTTCAGCGGTTGAGTTAAGCGCAAGAAAGGCAACACCCTGGCTTTCCCAAGTGGTTTGCAGTAAACGATATTTGTGCAGGTTCGCCAGAGTATTTTCGCAGGAGGCCGCCATTGAAACGATTGCGATAGCCTTGTTACCGCCATATTTACGCAGTTGATGGAAGGAGCCTTCGGAATCGAGTAACGCAAAATCCGCTACCCGCTCGTTCTCGGCTACGGACCAATGAGTGAATGCCAGCAGCGCCAGAACGACGGCAAATCGAACGCGTCCGATGAGGTGCACCAGTTGCATAATGAAGTTCTCTAAGCAGGAACCTAAAGCTTAGCTCAATGAGTGCGTCTGGCTAAGCAACTGAGTGTAAGCCTTTGTGACAATTTGCAACCCAGTTCGGCATAAACCTCTGTTTTATAAGGTTATTTTGAGAGCTAGGCAAGAAAACACTAGTTCTTTGCCTGCAGTTTCTGACCAATGCCGTAGCTGGAAAAACTCTCGATCAGGGAGAAGCGTCGGAACAGCTCGTACATACCCCAGAGCACCCCGACGATAACGATCAACAGCATGCCCCAGCGCATCAGGGCGGCGAAGAACATGGCATCGAAAACAGGCCATTGATACTGGAATTGGGACAACTGACCCCCTCTATCAAGCATCCAGTGCCAGGCGCTATGTGCAAGCAAAGCGGACAACAAGATACACCCGATACGCTCCTCTACCAGATACTTAAACAACAAGTTCAAAACTGGAATTACCAGTATTAGCACCAGAATCTGCCCGAGCTCTACGCCGATATTGAACGCCAACAGTGACGAGAATAAATGCCCACCAGCAAACTGCAGCGTCTCACTAAACAAGAATGAAAAGCCGAAACCGTGTACCAGGCCAAAACCGAAGGTCACCATCCATCGATGCTCCATTTTTGCACCAACGATGTTTTCAAACGCCATGTACACAATCGATAAGGCGATGAGCGTCTCAATCAAGGGCGGAAACCACAACACACTTGGCGCCATGCCAAAGGCGGAACTAATCAAGGTGATTGAGTGGGCGATGGTGAACGAAGTAACGACAGGTATCAGGGCGCGAATGCTGCGCAGAGGTATTACCAGGCAAAAGAGAAAAAGCAGGTGGTCGACCCCTTCCAGGATATGATCGAAACCCATGGCGATGAAACGAAGTGCCGCCTGGTGCCAGCGCGGATCCAGTTCGACCACCCCAGGATTGCCGAGATAGTTGAAGGCTCTCTCCGCCCCATTGGGGACCAGGAAGCGCAATACTGTTGTCGTCTCATCTGACAAGGTGCCAAGCTGTGGATTCACCGAAAAATCTGAGTCTTCAGATTGGATGGGATAGGTCACCAA
>JAKSCP010000122.1 GCA_022360535.1 Pseudomonadales bacterium
ATTCCACTCCAAGGATAGCCAGAACTGACGTCCCCATGGAGTCGAGAGTCGGGACTCAAAACCACCCAGAATCGGCAACTGCTGTGGCCGCTCTTCGAACACATTGTTGATACCTGCACTGATGGTGAAATCACTACTAAGGAAATCACTCAGAACGTAGCTGTAGCGCAAGTTAGTGCGAGACTCGCCATGAATAATATTGCCAGCGGGAGCTTCCCAGCCGTCACCATAGTTGTCAAATACGCGGTCATCGAACTGCACCTCATCCCAGTAGTTGGTAGTGATGGAAGCACTATGGTCGCCCATGAACCAGTTCAGCCTGAGGTTGTACTTCAACTCAGGCAATGGAGGGGCGATCCCTGTATTCGCATTCTGGAATCCAAGTGCCTCTACACGACCGCCGAATAGGTCTTCGTAGTCATAAGTGGTGTAGTAAGTTACGGCCCAGGAAGCGTTGAAGGTGCCCATATTTTGAGTGGTAAACCGGTAATCGATCTTTGCATCGAACAGATCTATCCACACAGAGCTGATGTTCTGTGCCTGACGGAAGATTCTATCCAGTTCAAAGTTTTCGAATCGACGGACAGGATTTCCTGCTTGCAGGGAGCGGTCGGCAAACCAGGCTTCTGCTGCCAGGCGAGTCGATGAGCCTGGAGTTGGGTCGTAGTTCGCTTCGCTGATACCGGTGTCTGCAAGGAAGTTCTGGAATTCGAAGGCGACAGTGTCCTGTTCAGTCAGGGTGCGAATACGGTTGGTGTATTCGATCTCCTGGTAGTCCATACTGACTTCCAGACCGTCCAAGATACCTCCGGGTTGCCAGGTGAAACCGATGTTCTGGATTTCAGACTCTTCAGGCTGCAGGTTGGGGTTGCCTGATGAGCAACGGGTTGAACCGGTCATCGGCTGGTCGGTGAAGGCGTCAGTACCGGAGAAGGTCTCGAAACAGTTTTCATCCGGAATGAAGGGGCGGGATTGCGTCGGAGTGGGTGCTAAAAAGCTTTCACCCCATGAGCCACGTACTGCAAATTCCGGCGTAACCTCCCAACGTGCTGCAATCTTTGGCGTAGTGGCATCAAGCCCGAAATCGGTGAACCTCTCGTGGCGGACCGCTAACTGTAAGTCAACTGTGTCCAGTACAGGAACTTCGAATTCCACGAACGCTGCCTTCACCTCGGAGAAGAACTCTGTATCTACAGGCTTCGGTGCATCGAACGCTGTGTTGTAATCATGGCCGGCCTTATCGAGAGGCACTTCGAAAGTCTGCTCGGTCAGATCACGCCACTGAAAACCGGCTGCCATGCGCAATGGCCCGGCCCAGAGGTCGATAACCTCTCCCTGAACCGCAAACTCGAAGATGTCCAGAAAATCGCGATCATCCAGTATGTTGTCCTGGATCTCGAATAGCCAGGCGGTCAGTTCTTCGCTATTGGCATGAATAGCCGGGTCATGACCAGGGAATCTGGGGTCGGCAGAGCCGAAGGGATTCCAGTATTCATTACCACTAGGCCCGCCAAGGCCTTGCAATGCCAGTTGCAGTTTACCCAAGTGAATGGAGCGGGAATCTACGGTCTGCTTCAACTCGTTATCAGAATAATAGGCATAACCGGACCAGGTGTCGCTCAACTCGAAGTCGGCTTGTAGCTTGAAGCGATTGGTTGAATCATGGGTCTCAAACTCACGAGAGCCGCTGATATCGTCCAGGTGGGCTGGGCGATGGGTATACATTTCGGTAATCAAGCGCCAGTTCCAGGGAGAGACGTCAACACCGAAGGGATTGGCAGGGTGATCGTCTCGCACCAACAAAACCCTTCGATTGTTAGCCGATGTTGCAGTAGTGGATGTGGTGCGGCCGTCGGAAATGCGATAGGTGTTAATCGCGGTTAAGTTCAGATCCAGCCAATCGTTTACGTCCCAAGTTACCGAGTTATAGAGATTGTAGGTAGTTTGTTCAGTGCGATAGGCGAACTGTTTGGTGTATTCAAAACGGCAAATTTGGCCTCCGTTGGTCAGCACGCCGGAAGGGGTATTGAATGCACCCCTACCGTGACCTGGCGCACCGTCGTTAAATGTTCCACAAGCCGGGTCGACCATGTTCCCACCTGTAGAGGTGCCACCGTGAGATTGGTAGAGGTTCACACCGTCATCGGCACCGACGATTTCTCTCCAGGCGCCCGGGTTGCCGGAAGAGGACGAGCCATTATCCATCTCCCATTCGCGCAGGCGCTCGTACTGCATCAAAGGGGTCACTGCGGTCCAGTCGAAGGCGCCGACATAGTCAATACCATTATCGAAGGAATGGCCCCAGAGGAAAGAAGCTTTGACGTCTTCCATAGAGTTGTCTTCGTCTACTTGATAGTAGTTTCGGGTGCGGAAACCATTAAACTCTTTGATCGGGATCAGATTGACCACACCGGCTACTGCATCAGAACCGTATAATGCTGAGCCGCCATCAAGGACTACTTCCAGGCGCTCCACGGCAATGTCAGGCAGAGTAGTGTTTATTGACTGATCGATCAGGCGCACACCATCAACCAGTTGTAATGTGGAATTTTCCCCAAGACCACGCAAGTTAAAGCTGGCGCCAACAGAGTCCTGACCGCCGTCCTGGGAGGCCAGCACGTTTGCCACAACGTCCGTGTTCTGGGTGTAAGTCAGGTCGCGGATGTAGGTTTCCATGCTTGGTGCGCCGGACTCAAACAAATCTGCTTGAGTCACGGTGGAGACATTGGCATCCTGAGCGAATGCTGAATTTCTAAGGTATGACCCGGTGACGACAACTTCTTCAACGTTGACGTCGTCCTGGGCTAATGACATTCCTGAAATAGGGAGCAGAGCCACGGATATGGCTGAATAGAGCACGCTCCGTTTTTGCATATGTGTGGGTTTGAATTGCATGTAGTCTCTCCATTGATTATCTCAAACTATTTTTACAAGTTTGTTTTTGGCTTGAAGTGGGTGGCTTAACGCAACATACGAGACGATCTGCGCGTGAGGGTGCAGTTGAGTCTGAATATTTGCCACTCTTAAAATATTTGTCTTGAGCCTTTTTCTTTTTATTGAAGGTGTACTTATGACTCATTACGGATGATGAGGAAGGTCTGTGCAGCTAAAGTTGCTTGTTAGGCATGCGGCTTTGTGGGTTTAGTTATTGTTATGAAGCAATACGTTGTACGTCTGTTAAACCAACTAGAGCATTCGATTAACTCTTTAGACTTACAACGTATTTTTAGTTTGCAATGTATTCATCGTGAATCATATGGGTCAAATGTAGTATGAGCTTCCTGTGGCTCTTTGATCCCAAGTCTGTAACTTATCACTCACTGTGAGTGATAAGTGGCGCCTACCGGATCAGAAGGACCTAGCATTCCCCAAATACATTTTTAAACCACCTCAGATTCTCTAACTTCAAAACGGTACTTTTGACCCATTGTGGAGAGCGAATTGGGTCTGTCAGACTAGCCGGAAATTGGCCGTCGCTTACGGCACGGGCTTGAAATCATTTGGATAATGATCAGCCCTCAAGATCAACCAATGTCTTTCTTCTGAGACAACAGTATATGGTCAGGTTGGGTAATGCTGTGAAAATTCAGTGTCATGCAACGGGCTATATGATCGTATACATAACTGCATACTATGTATCGATCTCTCCAAGAGGGCTCCCTCGGGAGCCCTTTTCTCCAGACCTGTGTTTGATAAATCGCTCTGTTATAGACGGCTGAGTGCTCACCCTTTGCGAGTTCTCGTTCATCCGGAGTACATGAAGTAGCGCAACCCCGAAGATCAATGTTTGGCGCGCTGCTTATCAAAAATGCCGGTACCTCTTCTTAGGAGAATCTATGAGGCCAGGACTTTTGGCAAAGAGAGCTAAAGATGGTTGTAACACCGGAGTTAGTGTTTGCATGACTGTGCTGTTTTTCAGCTCTCTTTTCTTAGCTTCGGCTTCAGGGTATGGGCAAATCAGAGATGACTTCTTTCCATCCGCCGATACTGGCCCAGGTCGTAGTGAGGCTTCTGGAGCAACGTATATAGAGAACGCACAAGCGCAGTGTTTAGATAAGACCGGGTATTATGCGCAGCGAGCAGAAGACATTCGATCAAGGCTCAGCAAGACTGATCAAGGCAGTGTCAGCGACTACGATGAAAAAGTGGAACTCTGTATAGAGCTTGGACTGATTGGGCGAGCCCTGGAACTGCTGAAAGAACAGTTTGATACCTTGCGCATGAACCAAGGCTTCAAAAGTCTAACGCTTTATGAGGTTATCAAGGCGCGTGTCAATCTGACGGCCTTGTTGCCGCCCTATCAGGGGAAAAAGGAAGATCTTGAGAAGCTCATTGTCCTGCAGCTTTACAGCGCCCGGCAGATTTTCACTGAAAACTCATTTGAGCACCTCATTGAAAAAGTCGAGGTCTCAAACGATGCGATTGATTTTTACTTGTCACAATCAAGTGTAGCCATAAATCAGAAAGCAAGATTTGCCTGGCTAGGGAGAGCCTACGAGGTATCTCAGATGATGGTGTCGGATTATCTTGATCTGATTGACGTGACGAAATGGAGTCCCCACATCGCGGACGGCTATTGGTATGACCTTTGGCTTAACCAGGCTTTCCTTGATGCGTACCGGGTTAATGCAGAAACCGAAAGCCTGTTATCGCGTCTAAGTTTACAGAAAGCAGGACAAAGTTACTCCGATACAAGCGATTTTCCGGATTCGCTCTTGAATAAATCGTCGGACTATTTTCGTAGTGAGAGTAATAAGGCTAAGAATGCATTGGATTGGTATATCGGTAGGCATTCTGATCGGGCCCGGGACTGGTCCCACCCAGAGTTATCCGATAGCTGATCCCCCATAGCCACCGTTAAGGCTACGGCAGACTTTTTGATGAACAAGTTGCGTCTGTTAGTCGCAACTGGCGTGAAGTTTCATATTCGCTTTCGACATAAAACTCTGCTTCATCATTCGGATGCATGTGCACTTAAGACAGGAGCTTCATATCGCAAGACCAAAGCAATAAAGGTGTACTTCTGACCCATTGTGAATGGTAATCAGAGTCTGACAGTCTATGCCCGGAGCTTGACGGGAGCATGGCTGTCTCCTAGGCGGTTGGCGACCTGAGTAGGTGAATCTAGGGTGCTGAACACTAGTAAGGAAGCAACAGAAATGCACAAAACAGGTAATTCAGATGGATGTAACGTTTTTCCCATAAACCGTGATCGCTCTCACATGCTCAGGGAGGGCGAACGAGAGGGAGTACAAGTTATAGAATTGACTCATCGGGAACTTGAAGTACTTCGATGGTTAAGTAACGGGTACACATATACTGAAATTGCCTCAAGCCTGTACGTTGGTGTGAGTACGATCAAGAAACATGTTCAGAATATTCTGAAAAAACTAAATGCTAACAATACCAGTCATGCAGTTGCGATTTCATTGAAACTCGGGATGCTTACGAGCAAAGATCTTAAACTAGAATTGGAAGTTGAAGATTGAATCAAACAAAAAGAGGCTTCCTCATATGGGCGTGGAATGAACTCTGGGCCAGGTCCTACAGAACACTAATAGCTTAAGAATCGCAATTTTTGGAATCCTGGGTTACTTTAAAAAGTCGCCAAGCGTCGATCGATTACATCCCAGCAGTTAATATCATGCCCTGGGCCGTGGGTTAGAACGGCGGTACATCTTTAGATCCAGTGTTGACAAACTGGATGTCCTTTCTCGTTCTGGTGACAAGCTCGCTCGACCACAGGCTCAGTGCCTTGTCTTGGGGGCTGATGCCAAACACTATTACTTTCTTATACAAGTAAATCAGAAACCTCTCTGGAAGCTGATAGCGTCTGCCTCGGATGGGTTTGCAAGTAGCTGCGATCGTCCTGACAATCGCTGCGGGTATTTCTTTCAGAATCGCTATAGATCTATCTTGGTCGATGTGGACTCCTATCTAGTTCAACTTGTAGGGTACAGACATCTGACAGCCTTTCAGCCAGCCGTCGGAACCCTCCTGGCTGAGGAAGGTGAGCTAATCTGCAAGCCAAACGGGATCAGCCTCGAATCTGCTCGCCACTAAGCTATTAAACTATTGATGTCCCGTGCTTACTAAAACAGTTGTACCCTTTTGTGGATAGTCGATAATA